>NZ_JAEMNZ010000012.1:0-108197 GCF_016461625.1 Devosia sp. MC532
AAAGCGCTAAAAGAGTGTACCTCTAGAAACGTGCACCCATCGAAGTCTTGTATAACTTCCACTGGAGTAAACCCCAGCTTCCGTTCGCAAGAACCTCGCCGTCCACGTTTCTCTTTCTTCTTGTCTTCACAATGTCAAAGAGCTGACCCATCGGCTACAAACCGGACACGTCATTTTGGAAGCAAAGCTTCCGGAGTTCTTAGAGACAAAACTATCTATCCGGTTGCCCGGCAGATCGTCTGCCCTGTCAGAAACTGCTAACAGTGGGAGCAGCAAGTGCTCGGCGTCGTTAGCGTTCGTGGGTTTTAGTCAGAAGCTTTTGCTTCGTCAACACCCATTTTCGTGAATTCCGAAATCTTTCGAAATCCACTAAACCAATTTCAAATTTACATTTGATTTCAGTCGTTTGCCGCGTCGCTCAGTGCCGGTAGGCGCTGTGCTCTGCAGCGATGACCGGGTTATAGGGGCAGCCCTGTTTGCTGTCCAGAGCCCTCGACAAAAATCGATATGATTCAGCTTTTTGGCCTACGTCGCTTTGTGAAAAAGCCGACTGAGTCAGTAGCGTTTGCAACGCTGTCCCGAGTTATCCACCTGGGGGAAGATTTTTAGCCGAATGGGACAGTCAGCGAGAGATCGCCATTGTATGGAAGACCCTTGGTCGAAAATCGTCTCGCGGGGACGGAAATCGCTTCATTTCCCGCACCGTCTGTCGGCCCTTAAACGCAAAAAGCCCCGAACTGTGGTTCGGGGCTTTCTTATCTCAGTCGGGCAGCGCTTACTTAAAGCGCCCGCCCTTTTCGATAACTTCGATTTTATACCCATCAGGGTCGGTGGCGAAGAAGAAGCGACCAACCGGTGTGTCGCCGTTCTTAAAGTCGACAAGCTTACCGACAGTCAGGCCTTCAGCAATGAAGCGCGCATATTCGGCGTCCAGATTGTCGACAACCACAGCCAAGTGCCCGTAGCCAGTGCCGAGTTCGTATGGTTCGGCCCGACCCTTGTTGACGGTCAGCTCCAGTTCGAATTCGCCCGTGGCCGTCGCCAGATAAACCAGCGTGAAATCGGCGAAGTCGATACGCTCAATAAGCTTGAGACCAAATGCCTTGTCGTAGAACGCGAGTGAACGCGCTTCTTCGACGACACGGATCATCGAGTGAACGAGCTTTGCCATAAGTGGTCGTCCTTATCGTGTGCCGTACATGCGGTCACCCGCATCACCGAGACCGGGGATGATATAGCCCTGCTCGTTAAGATGACTGTCGATGGACGCGGTATAGACCGGAACATCTGGGTGGTGTTCGGTAAAGCGCTTAATGCCTTCTGGCGCGGCCAGGAGGCACAGGAAGCGGATATTGTTGGCGCCGAGCGCTTTGAGCTTATCGATCGCAACCGTGGCCGAGTTGGCCGTTGCCAGCATCGGGTCAACAACGATAATCAGACGATCTTCAAGGTTGGATGGCGCCTTAAAATAGTATTCGACCGGCTCAAGGGTCTCGTGGTCACGGTACATGCCGATATGGGCGACGCGTGCCGCAGGCACCAGGTCGAGCATGCCGTCGAGTAGACCGTTGCCAGCGCGCAGGATCGAAGCGAAAACCAGCTTCTTGCCCTTGATCATTGGCGATTGCATCGCGGTCATCGGGGTCTCGATATCGACCATTTCCAGCTGCAGGTCGCGGGTCACCTCATAGCACATGAGATGCGCGATTTCGCGCAAGAGGCGGCGGAAGCCGGCAATAGAGGTTTCCTTGTTCCGCATGATCGTCAGCTTATGCTGGATCATCGGGTGATCAATCACGGTAACATTGCCCACGACTTCACTCATTATCGATCACCTCTGCGGTCACAAAAAGGATTTGCCATGCGCTCCCGGTGATAAACCGAGCCACGCGGCGATGGTTTCGCCAATATCGGCGAAGCTGGAGCGGATTCCAATCTCACCTGGAGGCAGGATTGGGGAAAAAACGAGGATGGGGACCTGTTCACGCGTGTGATCTGTGCCCGGCCACGTCGGATCATTACCGTGGTCTGCAGTAATGACCAAGAGATCGTCTTGCCGCATCCGAGAGATTATCTCCGGCAGCAGGCTATCAAAGAGTTCTAATGCCCCAGCATATCCAGCAACGTCCCGACGGTGACCATATTCGCTGTCGAAATCGACAAAATTGGTCATGATCAACGCCCGATCTGCCGCCATCTCCATGGCATCAAGCGTTTTATTCAAGAGATCAGGGATGCCCGTCCCTTTTAGTTTATGGGTCACACCAGACCCTGCATAGATATCGGAGATCTTACCGATAGCGTAGACGTGATTGCCCGCCGCTTGATTGCGATCCAAAAGCGTGGGCTCAGGGGGCTGCAAGGCAAAGTCACGACGATTGCCCGTGCGCTTAAAATCGGCAGCGTTCTCGCCCAAAAATGGACGAGCGATGACGCGCCCTATGCGCAGCGGCTCTGTTAGCTCGAACGCTACCTTACAGAAATCATAAAGCCGATTAAGACCAAAATGGCTTTCGTGCGCCGCGATCTGGAAGACGCTGTCGACAGAGGTGTAACAAATCGGCATGCCGGTGCGGATGTGTTCTTCACCCAATTCCATTAGCACATCGGTGCCAGAGGCGTGCTTATTGCCCAGAATGCCGGGAACGCCGGTCCGCGCGCAAAGCTCGGCAATGAGATCATCGGGGAAGGCTGGGATAGTTTGGGGAAAGTATCCCCAATCAAAGGACACAGGGACGCCAGTGATTTCCCAGTGACCGGACGGGGTATCTTTACCCTTCGAGGTTTCGCGCCCCACACCAAATCGCCCGCCTTTAGGCTGTGCGGATAGTCCGGGTGGGGCGACACCGGTGGACAGAGCCACCGCTGCGCCAATTCCCATCGCCTCAAGGTTTGGTAGGCGCAGAGGCCCTGAACGTAGACCCTGCTGGTCTGCTCGTCCTTCAGCCGCCCACTGCGCGATGTGCCCCAGAGTATTGGCTCCTAAGTCACCATAGTCCGCCGCATCGGGCGCTCCACCGATACCAACACTATCCAGAACACACACTATGGCACGGGGCATAAACTGCTCCTCAACGGCGACCCAATTTCTTGGCTTTAAGAGGGATTGATCCGCTCTGCAATAAGGGGGTGAACCGTGTTTGCGTTCCCAAGCTGATAGGCTGCGCGTAATCGACCTTCGGCTTCGGCGGCGCTCTTCTCATCGGCAGCGTGAATACGGGCAATCGGGGCTGACGGCCCCAAACTTTGCCCCAAGCCCGCGAGACGATCAAAACCGACGCGATAATCAATCACATCGGCTGGCGTCGAGCGTCCGCCCTTGAGCGCCACTACCGCCATGCCCACGCCCTTGGTATCGATGGCCGCGATAGCGCCCTCACTCTCCGCGAACACGTCGCGAACAATGGGGGCCGCCGCCAGATGCTGGTCCATATTCTCAATAAAATTGATCGGCCCACCAAGGGCTGCCACCATCTGGCCAAACTTTTCGGCGGCAGCACCACTGTCCCAAACGCGGTGTACGGCCGCCATTGCAGCATCAGGGGTATCCGCCTTGCCACTCATCAGCACCAGTTCAGCGCTGAGCGCCAATGTCACGTCACGTAGACGGAAATCAACATGGCTCTTTGTGAGAAACTCGACGGCGTTGCGCACTTCCAGCCCATTGCCGGCAGCGCTGGCCAGCGGCTCATTCATATCGGTGATCAGTGCACTGGTGCGCAGCCCTGCCCCATTGGCCACCGCCACAAGGCTTTCCGCTAGCTCGCGTGATTTTTCGCGGGTGGGCATAAATGCCCCCGTCCCTGTTTTCACGTCGAGCACCAAGGCGCCGAGCCCTGCGGCGAGCTTTTTCGAAAGAATGGACGCGGTGATGAGGGGGATGGATTCCACAGTCCCGGTCACGTCGCGAATTGAATAGAGCGTCTTATCGGCAGGGGCGAGATCGGCCGTCTGCCCGATAATAGCGCAACCGACGCTCTTCACGACCTTGCGAAACAAGGCGTTGTCCGGGCTAGTCTGATAGCCGGGAATTGCGTCGAACTTATCGAGGGTACCGCCCGTATGCCCAAGGCCTCGGCCAGAGATCATCGGTACATAAATGTCGAGTGCCGCCAGAATGGGTGCGAGCATGAGCGAAACATTGTCCCCGACGCCGCCGGTTGAATGCTTATCGGCAACCGGGCCATCAAGATCGGACCAGTCGAGCACAGAGCCACTGTCGCGCATCGCTACGGTGAGGGCCACACGTTCGGCCATGGTCATGCCTTGGAAATACACCGCCATAGCAAAAGCTGCGGCTTGTGCATGTGAGACCGACCCGCCCGTAAATCCGGAAACGAAGGCGGCGATCTCGACACTATCGAGTTCATGTCCATCGCGCTTCAGCGCAATGATTTCTTGCGGCATAAGGGTCATGGGGCGAGCCTATGACAAAGCACTCTTGTATTCCAGATGGATACGAAGTGCTGACGCTACTTTGACGCGGAGCTTGTCCGCAGGTCGTGCAAGGCTTTTCGGGTGTTCTCGAGCATATCGCCAAGAAATTTCACAACGATGCCCCGCTCTTGTTCCCCTAGCGTATCGAAAACATCTGCATTCGCCTCACGCAGATATTGGCGCACGTGCAAAATGCCCTCAGCTGTCGCCGCTGGCCCGAGCGACAAAAGTACAGCACGTCGATCACTCGGATGCGGTGACCGCTGGATGAGGCCCCGCTGCTCCAATCGATTGAGAAGGATGGCCGTCGCCCCGGACGTCAGCCCCAGGTTTTCCGCCAATTGCTTGGGAGCCGCCTGCCCTTCTGCATTACGGATATAATAGAGCGCCAAGAGATCTGTGGTGTTCAGACCCGCCTGTTCGGCCATCCAACGGTGGATTTGCATGATCTCCGACGACAGTTCGCGGATCAAATCATCGATCGGTAGTTGGACGGGTTCTGTCATATGCGCGCTCATCATTCTAGCTATGCACCAAAGTATCTTTGTTGCAAAGCTAAATCAGGTTCACTATGTAACGGGCTCTGTTAAGGAGACATCTACACCATGGCACAGGCTGTGACACCCAGCGAAACCGCGAAATCGTCCTCGACCCCTGCTGCGGATAGCAAGGCGCACCTCTCGGTCATCACGCCAGCCTCTACCGATGAGACTGCGGCCGTCGCCACGGAAGAACCCTCTCCTGAACTCGTCGCTGCCGCCAAAGCGAAACGCAAAAAGGCTGGACGCATCGCGCTCGTCTTGGTGCTGGTGCTCGTCGGCATCTTTGCGTGGTATCCGCTGAGCGATCGTCACGCACCGTTTGCAAGCGCTGGTTCGATCACCGCAGACGTCACCCAAATCGCGGCGCGTGTTGCGGGTCCAGTGACCAAAGTCACCATTCGGGACAATGCATCGGTGAGCGCAGGCGACACGCTGTTCACCATCGACGACACCACCTATCGCATGGATGTCGAGCTGGCGAAGGCTCAGCTCGAACAAGCGCTCAATTCGGTCTCGTCGAACGCCGCCGCTATTCCCGCTTCGCAGGCAAAGCTTGATCAGGCGCAGTTGGCGCTCGCCAATGCTGTCGATGAGCTGGATCGTCAGCAACAGCTGCATGCTAAGGGTCTGGTATCGCCCAGCAAGCTGGCACAGGCAGAACTGGCAAAGTCCAATGCTGAGCTGACCGTTCAGGCCGCACGTGCGGATTTGGAACGCACAACGACCGCGAGCGGCGCTGCTGATGCGACCAATCCCAATATCCGTACCGCCCGCGCAAACCTGGAAAAAGCTGAATTCGCTCTCGCCAATACCAAAGTTGTCGCGCCAGCCCATGGCTATGTGACCAATGTCAGCCTCACCGAAGGTCAGTTTGTTGGCGCAGGCGCAGGTGCCCTCACCTTCATCAACCCGGCGACCCAGATGGTTATCGCGGACTTCCGCGAAAATCAGCTGATCAATGTCGAGCCAGGCGATAAGGCGACTGTCGTTTTTGAAGCGGCGCCGGGCAAGAAGTTTTCTGCCACGGTGGAAAGCATCGCTTGGGGTATCAATTCGGGCCGCGCCACCGCCAATGGCCTAGCACAGCCGACCACCGACACTCGTTGGTTCCCTCCTGCCCGCAAGATCCCAGTGCGTATTGCGCTCGACGATCTTTCCGAACTCCCCGCCAATATCCGTATCGGCTCGGAAGCCAGCGTGCTGATTGATCCTAACGGTGGCTTTATCCCCGCCATCTCGCAGGCTCTCCTGACCATCAATGGCTTCATTTCTGGCCTCAACTAAGAGCCTCGATCCATGGAAGAGTTGCCCCGCGTCAGTGCGCTAGACGATCCCTATTTGGCGCTGCGCACCGCGCTGACGGTCATGATCTGTTTGCTGCTCGCCGAGCCATTGGGCATTACCATGCCCATGCTGCCGGTAGTGATGGCGATGAGCATTATGTCCAACCAGCGCGGCGCGCTGAACCCGCGCACCTTTGCGACCCCTATTGTTCTGCCGATCGTTGGCATCGTGTTCAGCTGGATCGCCGCTGTCACCGTCAACGAGCCGATGGTTTTCACCATCGTCAACATCATCCTTGCCGTTGGCGGCTTGGCTTTGATGGTCATGCGCGGTTCGCGTGGCGGCATGATGCTCACCGTCTTCCCGCTGATGATGGCCATGTCGGCGATCATGAGTGACTATGTGCTCGTCGTCATGCGCGACAGCATGGTTATGGGAGGCCTCGCCCTAGGCATCGCCGTGGTCGGATTGAACCTCTTGTTCCCGCCCACGACCAAAACCGTGCACGTGGAAATGGTTGCCCCGCTGGCCAGCACCCAGGCTGGCAAACATCTGCTGATCCGCTCGATCATCTATGTTCCGGCCATGATCTGGCTGTTCTCGACCGGCGATATGACGATGATGACCATCGTCATAATGATGCTCTTCGTTTGTGGCGAACCCCGGCGCGGCACGCAGATGAACCAGGTCATCGACCGTGGTGGTGGCACTGTGGTTGGCGCAGGCATCGCCGCTGGCGTCCTGATGATTTACAGCATGATCCCGGAAATGCCGGTGCTCGTACTGCTCTGCACAATCATCACCTATTACCTCGTTGATAAGATGACGACCGGTAAGCAGCGCCCGCTGATCTATCAGTACACCTGTTCGGCAGCGCTAGTGATGATCCTGCAGTCGACCACCGGCGGTGTCGACGCACTCGAAGCGGTGTTGCAGCGTATCGTGATGACTGGCGGCGCGATGCTAGCGGCCATTCTTATATTGGCTCTGCTCGAAGCACTCTTGCTCGATCCGGACGAAGAACTGCCGTCCGAGCTGCGTCCTGCCTAGTCTAATAAATACAAACGCACGGGCGGTTTTGCTGCCCGTGCGATAATCCCTTTGGCTTCAAGATCGAGCTGCACGGCCTTCACCCACCACCCGGCCTTTTCGCCACCGGGAAATAGGTCTTGGGGCAGTTTTGGCTTAACAGCCGCGATCAGTTCGCTCACCGATATGCCCGGCGCTTGGCTCGGCAAAACAGCCAAGACCACCTCACGCACAGCTGCGAACTTTGTGGCATCCACCCGATAGGTCTTGCCGGGTTGGCCGACATTCTCGATTTCGATCTTGTCGGCCATGAGTGTTACGCTCCGTAAGGGATCCAGACGTTTTTGATCTGGGTGGCTTTGCCTAGGAAATACTCGCCTGCAAAGCGAGGATGAGCCAAATCAAATTCAAAGCCCCGCGTCGTCCATGTTTGCTTCACATTGCCCGCCGAGGCTTTTTCGACCATGGCCGAGCCTTCGGCAGGGCCAGCGAACCACACCCCATCAACGCCGTCGTGCTCAGCCAAAGTCTTGGCCAATGCCACGCTATCGCCCGTGACGATGTTGATGACGCCTGCTGGCACGTCCGAGGTTTCGAGAACTTGATAGAAGTCCGTCATCGAGAGCGGCGAGCGTTCCGAGGGCACCAGAACCACGCTATTGCCCATGGCAAGAGCCGGCGCAATCAGCGCGATAGAGCCAAGCAGTGGACGCGACGGCGGCGCGATAATGCCCATCACGCCCAATGGCTCAACCATGGCCGCAGCCACAGCCCGCATCGGCGGATTGTGCACCGCCCCATCGTATTTGTCCGCCCAGCCTGCAAAGGCAAAAAGACGTTCGATCGAGAGATCGACCTCTTCGCCACCATCAACGCCTGTCTGCGCCTTGATCCGCGCCGCAAATTCATCGCGACGGTATTCGAGATTTTCAGCAAGGAAATAGAGGATTTGCGCGCGGGTATGGGCCGCTGTTGTGCCCCAGCTCAGAGTACCGCGGGCCTTTTCGACCGCGTTGCGAATATCCTTGCGATTGCCGTCGCCGACCTCACCCACCAACTCGCCCTTCGACCCAAGCACCGGACGGTTGTAGGCGCTATCGGGCCGCGCCTGCTTGCCGCCGATATACATTTTGGCCGTCTGGTCGATCCCGCCATCAAGCGGGTTCTTCGTGCCTGTCGCCGCAATGGCGGGCACAGCCTCAGCTTTTTTGAGATCTTTTTCCCAGTTTGGCTTGAGGTATGCCCCCATGCCTTCGCGTCCGCCTTCGCGGCCAAAGCCAGATTCCTTATAGCCGCCAAAGCCAACCGCCGCATCGAACTGGTTGGTGCCATTGATCCAGACCACACCGGCCTTGATTTTCGGCGCAATATCGAGCGCCAGGTTAACGTTCTCGGTCCACACCGTCGCCGCCAGCCCGTAGCGCGTGTTGTTCGCCAGCGCGATTGCCTCGTCCGGCGTGCGGAAGCTCATCGCCACCAGCACTGGGCCAAAGATTTCTTCGGCAACAAGTGTGTTAGCAGGCGACACATTCGTCACCAGAGCCGGTTTTAGGAAGCAACCATTGTCCGGCAAAGCCCCATCAGCTTCGTACACAACTGCGCCTTCAGCCACGCCGCGCTTCATCAAATCGCGGATGCGCTCTACCTGCACCGGCGCAACCAGCGCGCCAATGTCGATGGACTTATCCAGCGGGTCACCGACCCGCAGCTTTGCCATGCGCGCCTTCACCTTGGCGATGAAGCGCTCTTCAATGCTCTCCTGCACGAGAAGGCGCGAGCCAGCGCAACACACTTGGCCTTGGTTGAACCAAATGGCTTCCACCAGACCCTCGACAGCACTGTCGAGATCAGCATCCTCAAATACGATGTAAGGCGATTTTCCGCCGAGCTCGAGCGACAGGCCCTTGCCCGAACCCGCCGTTGCCTCGCGGATGATCTTGCCCACTTCGGTCGAGCCGGTGAAGGCGATCTTATCAACGTCCGGGTGATTGACGATAGCGGCACCCGTGTCGCCTTCGCCGGTGACGATATTGACCACACCCTTGGGCAGGCCAACGCGGTCGCAAATATCGGCAAAGAGCAGCGCCGTCAGCGAGGTGAACTCAGCTGGTTTGAGGACCACGGTATTGCCCGCCGCCAGCGCCGGGGCCACTTTCCACGCCAGCATCAGCAGCGGGAAATTCCAAGGAATGATCTGCCCACACACACCATAAGGCGCGTGATCGGGGAACTCGCGGTCCAGGTGAGTGGCCCAACCGGCGTGGTGATAGAAATGGCGCGCCACCAGCGGAATATCCGCGTCGCGGCTTTCACGGATCGGCTTACCATTGTCCATGGTTTCGAGCACGGCAAAGAGGCGGCTGTGCTTTTGGATCATGCGCGCGATGGCATAAAGATATTTGCCGCGCTTGTAGCCCGAAAGTTTGCCCCAGCCGCCGAACGCCTTGCGTGCAGCTTTCACCGCCGCATCAACATCCTCAGCCGTACCGTCAGTAATATCCGCGAGCTTTTGCCCATTGGCCGGATTGGTCGAGGCAAAAACTTTGCCCGGCGCAGTCCATTCGCCATTGATGAAATGGCCAAATTTGCGCCCCTTGGCGTCGAGCCAAGCATTGGCCTGATCCGCCCCTTCTGGCGCTGGACCATATTCAAGGCTTTCAAAGATTTGAGCGATCTTGTTCATGGGTGCAAAAATCCTCAAACCAAAGGCTGGCGGTAGTCGGCGGCGTAATGGCCGGTGAGGCCATGTTCCAGCTGCCGTTCAATGTCGGTGAGCAGGCTCGACGCCCCAAAGCGGAAGAGGTGCGGTTGCAACCATTGATTGCCCAACTCCTCCTTCATCAGCGCCATATATTTGAGCGCATCGCCAGCGGTCGAAATCCCGCCCGCAGGCTTATAGCCAATCTCGATACCGGTCTCTTCGGCAAACCAGCGGATCATGCGGATCATTGAGAGCGAAGTGACAAGGTCAGCATTGACCTTTTCCTTGCCGGTCGAGGTTTTGATGAAATCGGCCCCTGCCAGCATACAAACGAGCGAAGCCTTCGCGACATTGGTCTGCGTTGCCAGCTCACCCGTGCCCAAAATGGTTTTGATATGCGCATCGCCACAGGTCTTGCGGAAAGCGCGGACCTGATCATAAAGCGCCTGCCAATCGCCGCGCAGAACCATGCCGCGCTCGATGACAATGTCGATTTCCTCAGCACCGTCTTTAACCGACGCCTCAATCTCGGCAATCTTGGTGTGGACCGGAGCCAGACCATGCGGAAAGCCGGTCGACACCGCCGCCACAGGAATGCCCGTGCCTTCCAGCGCTTCGACGGCGGTTTTGACAAAGGTGTGGTAGACGCAAACTGCGCCGGGCAGAATACGCAAATCTTGCACGCCCAGCTTTTCGACGATATCCGCGCGCAGTGGCTTACGAGCCTTAGCGCAGAGGCGCTCGACGCGCGCTGGCGTATCGTCAGAGTTGAGCGTTGTCAGGTCGATCATGGTGATCGCCTTGAGCAACCAAGCGAGCTGATAATCCTTCTTCACCGTCCGTCGCGCGCCGATGGAGTTGGCGCGGCGTTCGAGTGCCGAACGGTTCATGCGAACGCGTTCGACCCAATCGAGGTCGAGAGCAAAGCCGGGGTTGCGCTTGTGGGCCGGATGCGACGTCGAAGCGTCGACAACTTTGAGGCTCATAGCTCCTCCTTAAGGGGCAGTCCCCCTACTGGTTCGGACAAAACGCGTCCGTATGCGTTAGCGGCCCAGAAACTCCGGGCCAAAACTATGCGGCAACAGCTGTTCCAGCGTCTGTACCAGTGGCGTACCGTGAACGCCGTGTGAAATTACTTCCACATCGAGATCGGCGAACTCGCGAATACGCTGGCGGCAAGCGCCGCAGGGTGTCACGGGCGTAACGCCCGGGCCCGTCACATAGATGCGCTGAATACGTTTGCCGCCGCCCGCAATCATCGCCGCAATAGCGCTGGGCTCAGCGCAATTGCCGACCGGATAGGAGGCATTCTCGATATTGCAGCCCGCATAAATCTTGCCGTCATCGGCCAGAATGGCCGCACCAACGTGAAAGTTCGAATAGGGCGCATAGGCCTTGCCGCGAACCGCTTCGGCTGCCGCGAACAGGGCCTTATCGTTTTCATTCTTTGGCATATTCGGGTGTAATTTTGTCATCTTCGGGGGTGATAACTCGGCTTCTAGGTACTCTGCGATGATTGGCAGTTCATCTAACTTCAGGCCCCTATGGCCTGCGAGCAGCTTAGTTACCATCGAGCGATCTTGCCCTAGCGCTGCGGCAAGTCCAGCTTGAGACTTGCCGCTTAGCTCCAACTCGGCCCTTATCCACGCCAGCAAGGTTTGAGATAGCTCACCAGACTGACGCGACGCACCCATACTTAGCGCTCCTTGGTGTAGGGAATGCCCGAAGCCTTTGGAGCCACGGCGCGACCGACAAAACCGGCAAGCAGAATGACGGTGAGGATATAGGGCAGAGCCTGAATGGCCTGCACCGGCACCTCGCCAATGATCGGGAAGACCTGCCCCTGAATACGGAACTGTACCGCATCAAGGAAGCCGAACATCAAGCACACCAGCAGAGCTGGGCCCGGACGCCACTTGGCAAAGATCAGTGCTGCCAGAGCGATATAGCCTCGGCCCGCCGACATATTGTTGTTGAACCCAGCCGACTGCGCAATCGAGAGATAAGCGCCGCCAATACCCACCAGAACGGCCGTGATGATCAGCGCCTGATAGCGCAGACGCGTCACCGAAATCCCGGCCGTATCAATCGCCTTGGGGTTTTCGCCCACAGCGCGAAGGCGCAGGCCAAATCGCGTTCGGAACAACACCCAAGCCGTCACCGGAACGGCGATGAAGGCGAAATAGGTGATGATGTTGTGGCCCGAAATCAGCTCATTGTAGATCTGGCCGATAACAGGGACACCCTTTAACTCTTCCGCAAAAGGCAGGGTGATGGGGTTAAAACGCTGATCGCCCGAAAGCTGAGGCGTGTACCCACCGCGCTTAAACCAGGATTGGCCCAAGAACGTGGTGAGGCCTGCAGCGAGGAAGTTGAGCGCCACGCCCGAAATCGCCTGATTACCCTTAAAGTTGATCGAGGCGAGGCCGTGAATGCCCGAAAACACCAGCGCAGCGCCGATGCCGGCGAGCAGGCCGAGCCAAGCAGAGCCAGTGACCGCAGCTGTGGCAGCCGCAGCAAAAGCACCCGCCAGCAATTTGCCTTCAAGGCCAATATCAACAATGCCCGCACGCTCTGAATAGAGCCCAGCCAAACAGGCTAGGATCAGGGGCACGGCAAGTCGGGTGGTGGAGTCGAGGACGAGTGTTAGATCGACGATAAACTGATCCATCACTTACCTCCCGCCGGAGCCGCTGATCGCGTCAACAATCGCGCCAGTGGCGCGCGTAGCATATCGCCCATCGCGCCGGTAAACAGAATAACGAGCGCCTGAATGGTGACGATCATCTCGCGGGTAATCCCCGGCATGGTGAACGCCAGCTCCTGGCCGCCCTGATACAAAATGCCGAACAATAGCGCCGAAAGCCCAACCCCGATCGGATGCGCGCGCCCCATAAAGGCCACAGCCACACCCACAAAGCCCGCGCCGTTGACGAAGTTGAGGATCAGACGCCCCTGCACACCCCCAACATTGTTGACCGCAACCATTGCCGCCAAAGCGCCAGCCATGGCCATGACGATCATGATCAGCTTCTGGTTGGAAATCCCGGCGTACGACGCAGCCACCGGATTGGCACCGAGCGAGCGGACGGCATAGCCAAACTTGGTGCGCCAGATCAGCCAATAGACGAAGACCAGCGCGATCAGCGCGAGGAAGAACGTCAGGTTGACCGGGGAGTTCTTGAAGAGTTCGATGAAGGTGCGCAGCTGCGGCACGCGCGTGATCGCCTCAAGCGGCGCGCTTTCGTCCGAGTTCACACCTTCAGGCTTCAACTGCTTGGAGATGATGTAGCTCATCATCGAGGTAGCAATGAAGTTAAAGAGGATGGTCGTGATAACGATGTGACTGCCGCGTTTGGCTTGCAGATAACCCGGAACAAAGGCCCAAGTCGCACCAAACATAGCCCCCGCGATGATCATCATCGGGAACATGATCGCCCAATGCGTTCCGTTGAACGCCAGACCAATCAGGATAACCCCGAGACCGCCCACATAGGCCTGCCCTTCAGGCCCGATGTTAAAGAGGCCCGCGTGATAGGCCAGCGAAACCGCTAGCCCGGCAAAGATAAAGTCGGTCGTGTAGTAGAGCGTATAGCCAAAGCCCGAGCCGTAGCCAAAAGCGCCGTATAGCATGATGCGCACGGCTTCGAGCGGATTTTGCCCCACAGCCAGCACGATCAGCCCGCCCACAAGGAAGGCGAGTACGACGTTGAGAACAGGGAGCAGCATAACGTCTGCCCAACGTGGCAAGGCGTTCATCAGTTGGTCTCCCTACCGGTATTATTCTTTGGCGACATCTGCACCAGCGTCTGCTGGATCGGCGTCTCATGCGCGGGCAAGCTGCCCGCTTCGCTAACCACTTGGTCGGCGTGCGAACCGGTCATCAACAAGCCAAGCTCAGTTTCATCCGCTGTTGCGGGATCGGCTTCGCCAACAATATGGCCGTCGAACATCACGAGAATACGGTCGGCCAGCGACCGGATTTCGTCCAGTTCCACCGAGACGAGCAGGATAGCCTTACCCGCGTCGCGCATTTTGATGATCTGGTTATGGATAAACTCGATCGCGCCGATGTCGACGCCGCGCGTCGGCTGACCAACGATCAACACGTCCGGATCGCGCTCCATTTCACGGGCGAGGACAATCTTCTGCTGATTGCCGCCGGAGAAATTGGCTGTCTTGAGATCAAGATCGGCCGGGCGCACGTCAAATTTCTTGACGTAAGCTTCTGCGGTCTCGCGTGCTTTTTTGATGTCGAGGCTGAGGCCAGAACCATAGGTGTTCTGATAGCCCAAAATGGCGTTCTCCCAGGCGGAGAACTGGGTCACGAGCCCCATGCGCAGACGGTCTTCCGGAACGTGCGCTAGGCCAGCCAGACGCGCCCGCGCTGCGCCGTCATCGCCTTCAAGCGAGAGCGGCTTGCCGTTGACCAGCACCTGACCGCCGAGTTGGTCACGCATGCCGGCGATAGATTCGAGCAATTCCGATTGCCCATTACCCGCCACACCCGCGATGCCGACGATTTCGCCCGCACGGATTTGGAAGGAGACGTTCTTGACACGTGGAACCTTGAAATCGTCGGTGACGATGAGGTTCTGCACTTCAAGCATAACCTTGCCCGGATTGGCCGGGCCCTTTTCAACACGCAGCAAGACGCGACGCCCCACCATCAGCTCGGCGAGCTGTTCGGGCGAGGTATCAGCGGTCTTGAGGGTCTGGACCATCGATCCTTGGCGCATAACCGAGACTTCGTCGGTAATGGCCATGATCTCGCGCAGCTTGTGCGTGATCAAAATGATGGTTTTGCCTTCGGCACGGAGCTTTTCGAGAATGCGGAACAGATGGTCCGCTTCGGCTGGCGTCAGCACGCCCGTCGGCTCGTCGAGAATGAGCGTTTCGGCGCCGCGATACAGCGCCTTCAAAATTTCGACGCGCTGCTGCTGCCCAACCGAGAGATTTTCGACAATCGCATCGGGGTCAACTTCGAGCCCATAGTCGCGTGCCAGCGCCTTAAGCTGGTCACGCGCCTTGTTGAGCGAAGGTTTGAGGAACGCCGAGTCTTCGGCCCCCAATACGATGTTCTCTAAAACTGTAAAATTATCGACCAGCATGAAGTGCTGGTGCACCATGCCAATCCCGAGCGCCAAAGCGTGGCGACTATCGGTGATGGAATGGGCCACCCCGTTAACGCGGATATCTCCGCTGTCGGCAGTGTAAAAGCCATATAGGATCGACATCAGTGTCGACTTGCCAGCGCCATTCTCGCCAACGATGCCGTGCACCGTACCGCGCCTGATGGCCAAGTCGATGTCTCGGTTCGCGTGAACCGCACCGAAGTGTTTGTTGATCTTGCTCAGCTCAATTGCGAGCGAGGTGTCAGCGGCCCTTTCGGGCCGCTGAGCATTATGAGAGTTCAGATTAGTCATGGCTCAGCCCTGACCTCACTTGTAGGTCTTAAAGGGCTGGGCAGGTCTTGTCGGTACGGCTGTCGTGAACAACAACAGCGCCAGAGATGATGTCAGCAGTGGCCTTTTCGACAGCTGCCTTCATTTCCGGAGTGATCAGCGAAGCATTGTTATCGTCAAATGCTGCACCAACACCTTCTTCAGCCAGACCAAGAGTGATCAGACCTGGAGCCCAGGTGCCGTCTTCAACGCCCTTCATGGCATTGTAAGCAGCAACGTCAACGCGCTTGAGCATCGAGGTCAGAACCGAACCTGGATGCAGGTGGTTCTGGTTGCTGTCCACGCCGATGGACCACTTGCCAGCGTCAGCTGCTGCCTGCAGCACGCCTGCGCCTGCGCCACCAGCAACCTGGAAGACAACGTCTACGCCCTGATCAAGCTGGGACTTTGCAACTTCGGTTGCCTTGCCCGGATCGTTGAAGGCTTCAAAGCCGGTGCCGACATAAGTCTTGATGACTTCGATATCTGGGTTAACCGACTTAGCGCCCTGTGCGTAGCCGCAAGCAAATGCGTCAAGCAGGTCGAAGTTGAACGCTGGGATCACGCCAACCTTGCCGCTCTTGGACTGCATCGCAGCCAAGATACCGACGAGGTACGAACCCTGTGGCTCTTCAAAGACAACAGACTGAACGTTCGGCAGGTCAACGACGGTGTCGATGATGGTGAACTTGGTGTCTGGGAAGTCTGGAGCCACCGCACGCAGTGCAGTTTCCCACGAGAAGCCCGGAAGCACGATCGGGTTGTTACCGCGCGAAGCGAACTGGCGCACGGCCTGCTCACGCTGCGCGTCGCCCGAAATTTCCAAGTCCTGATAAGCGCCGCCTTCAGCCTTGAACTTTTCAGCGCCGTTATAGGCTGCTTCGTTGAACGACTTATCGAACTTACCGCCGCCGTCATAGACGAGAGCGCCGTCAGCGAAGGCTGCACCGGCCAGCAGAGCGCTCATTGCAACGCCGCCAGCGATAGCTTTGGTGAGGGTCGAGATTTTCATCGAGTTCTTTCTCCCTGTGCAGCATACCAACTGGGCCCCTTCGCCACAGGTATGGATGCGCTAAGAGGGGATAAAATCGTGCAATCCAGTTCCAAGCAATAGGAAACTCGTAGAATCTTTTCCAGCTGGTCAAATTTAAGGCATTTGCTCACGCAAATTGCTGAAAATGCTTAAATTCTCTACCGTCAATTACCAGCGCGCCAATATTGCCTCGAACAGCGCGCCTAGTCCTAGGTCGCCATAAAGCGTTACCACCACAGCCAAAGCGGCGATTGCATAGAGCGCGAGACTATCGCGGGAGTGTGTGGACATGACAGAATCTACAATAGAAGCTCGGGGCTTTACCCCTACTTGCTACCGCGGGGCGAAATCATGTCCAAAACCCGCTCGATTTCCGCAGGGTTAAGAACGCGTTAACGCGCTTCTGTTGGGGGCGTGAGGGCGGCAATTTCGGCACCCATCGCCGTTGCGAAGCGCTCGAAAAATCCATCAATAATCTTTTGAGCGGAATTACCGATCAAAGCTTTGCCAAGCTTCATAATCTGCCCTGAAGCGCCGCCTTGCGCGGTAAATTGCAGGATCGTGGCGTCGCCATCATCGGCCAGCGAAATGTCCGCGGCGCCTTCCGCTAGGCCCATGAACCCGCCCTTACCCTTGCCAGTGAGCGTGTAATTGCGCGCAGCCTCGACGTTGGACAGCGACAGCTCGCCTTTAAAGCTGGGCTTCATCACGCCAAGATTGACAGTGATGGCCATGTCCAACGTGGACGGACCAGACCATTCGATAAAGCTGCAGCCCGGAATCGCCGCCTTCAGCACTTCTGGATTGTTGAGCGCTGTCCACACTGCCGCGCGCGACGCTTCGATACGATATCGACCACCAAAATCCATCTCAATCGCGTCCTTTTGCTGGCTTGGCAGGCGCACGGATAAAATTGTCCGCAACCGCACTCTTTACGTGCGTCTTTTTCGCACCAATATCGGGTAAATAGTTGGGACCAGCGCACGTTGCAATTGTCTTGCTTTGATGTTGCCGTATGAGAGTCCCATCAGGAGTGAACGGCGGTATGCCTACGAGCCCGCTTAGCGAGGAATGCCAGATATGACTGACCCAGCCACCACTGCCACTGCGACCCAGGCGAATGCGATGACTGCGCTCACCGAGAAGCCTTTGCAGTATCTTGATAAAGCAGTGAACGCGATCCGCGATCTGGGCATTTGGCCCGAGCAGCAAGGCGAACAGCCAATCACCTCGCTGCTCGCTCAGATTACCGAGCTCGACGAAACGCGCGTCATTCTGATTGGCCGCACTCTGAGCCAGGCCTCCGCATTCAACGAAGTTGTTCGCCAGCAGGTCGCAGCAATGCAGATCGGTGAGCGCTACGAAGACATTACCAAGGGTTTCGATTCTATCCGCGACGACGCCAAGAAAATGGTCGATCAGTTGCAGGACAATAAGATCGACCTGCTCGAACGCGCCTCCAATGTGTGGATGAAGGTTAGCCGCGGCGACATCGCCTCCCGCTTTGACAAGATCCGCGACACTTATCTGACCGTGTCGAAGGACACCAAGGATCAGATCGACCGCGAGCAGACCATTTTGGAAGCCTACCGCGATTTCCGCGGCGCGCTGAAACAGTCCGAAGTTATGGCGCTCGAAGTGCTGCACACCGCTGAACAGCGCCTGGAAGAAAAGAAAAACATCCTGCAGAAGGCGGCTGAAGAGCTTGCCGCTTATGCCGGCGCAACCCCTGCTGATCGCGCCCGCCTCGAAATGGCGCGCGACGAGCGCCTGCGTGAAATGCAGAACGAAGAAAAGCGCTATCAGATTGCCAAGGACCTCTCGGACAATCTGACGATTTCTTACAACACGTCCGAAGTGGTGATGGCCCGTCTCATGCAGACGACCAACGCCAAGGAACGTGTCTATCAGCAGTCGATCTCGTTCTTCTCGACCAATGAAACCGTGCTCACCGCGCTCTCGGCTTCGTTCACCGGCATGTTCGGCCTGCACGAATCCACTGCAACGCTGAACGCGATGAAGGAAGGCATGTCCAAGAGCCTCGAAGCGCTCTCGGAAATCGGTGACAAGGTTCAGGAAGAAGCTGTCCGCGCCGGTTACGGTCCTACCATCCGCGCCGATGCCGTTCAGAAGCTCGTCGACTCTGTCGTGAACTTCCAGGAAAAAAGCCGCACCATTATCAATGAGATGCGTGTAGCTTCGACCAAGAATTCGGCAGAAATTCGCGACGCCGTTGAAGATGGCAAGCGTCGTCTGGCCACCTTGGCAACCGAAGGCAACGCATTGCTTTTGGAAACCCGCAACTAAAATAGAACGGGCAAGGCTCGCCAATGAGTGAGGGAACGGCCAAATCGGCTGTGCAACTGGATGAAGTCATGCTGGCGATGGACGTGGTCGACACGCTCCGTCACCGGCAGGATTTGGTGACACGTGAACTGGATGGAGCCGCCCGCGAACGGCAGCTCATCGAACGCTTGCGTTCCCTCTATCATGCACAGGGCATTGAAGTTCCCGATCGCATTCTCAAGGAAGGCGTTTCGGCTCTCGCCGAAAGCCGCTTCACTTACGAGCCACCTGCGCCAAGTTTTAAAACCACGCTGGCGCGGCTTTATGTGTCTCGCAAAAAATGGGGTCGCCCCGTGGCGGCCCTCCTCGTTGCAGCGATCGTTGCAGCTATTGGATATTTTGGCATCTGCCAGCCGCTCCAGCACGGCCAGGCTGAACAAGCGCGCCTTGAGCTGGCCCAAGGCTTGCCTGCGCAGATGGAAGCTCTGCGCCAGACGATCTTTGAAGAAACCAAGGTTCAGCAGGCCGTCGTTCGCGCAGATGACCTTCTCGCTCGGGGGCAGGCGTTTGCCGAGGAAGGCAATCGCGAAGGGGCCGAAGATGCTGTTGAACGCTTGACCGCACTGCGCGATCAGCTGCGCCAAGCTTACACTCTGCGCATCGTCAATCGCGCTGACGCGGACTCTGGGTTCTGGACGACCCCCAACAATACCAGCGACGCGACCAATTGGTATGTGGTGGTCGAAGCCATCGACATCGACGGCAATCCTCTGACCCTACCCATTGAGAACGAAGAAAATGGCGAGATCGAACAGGTCTCGATGTGGGGCGTGCGCGTGCCTTCAACGGTTTATTCTGCCGTGGTTGCCGATAAGCGCGACGACGGCCTCATCCAAGCCAACACGGTTGGCCGCAAATCCAGCGGCTTTCTCGATGTTGAATATACAATGCCCGTTCTGGGCGGCACGGTAACTCGGTGGTAGGCGCATGAGCATTCGCGGCCCACAAGCTCTGGCCAGCCTCGAAGAGGCAATGCGCGACATTCGCCGCGAGGAAGACGAGATCTCCCGGCGCGTCGCCCGCACGTCTGAACGCATCACCAAACTGCGCGAGGCCGAGGCAGAATATTTTCGCCAGCTCGCCAAGCTTCGCCTTGATCCCAAAATTCAGGCCGAACTCGATGGCGAGATCACCGCCGCCGAACGCAAGGCGCGCGATGTGCTCAAGGGCCATGCCCGCGACGTCACCAAGGCAGAGTCGTCGCTCAAGGCCATAGAAGACAATCGCTCCAAACTGCTCGAACACCGATCAGCAGCACTCCGACTGCTTGAAGACAAACAACAAAACCTGACCGCGCTCACAGCCAAGCTCGCGCAGCAAATTGCCAGCGATCCGAAATTTATCGCCAAGCGTCAGGAAACCGAAGAGCTCGATCATATCGCCGAAGAGGCGCTCAAAAAGACCGAGCAGGCCGAAGCGGACCGCGAAGCCAAGGGCAAGCCTTACCGCGACGACCCGCTGTTCATCTATCTGTGGGACGCCGGCTACGGCACTTCGACATATAAGGCCAGCGGCCTCATCCGCTATCTTGATGGGCTTGTCGCTCGGCTCATCGGCTTTACCAAGGCCCGCCCGAACTACCACATGCTCAATGAACTCCCCTTGCGTTTGCGTGAGCACGCTGAACTGCAAGAGGAAAATGTGCGGGCCGCCGAGGCCGAACTGGCCGCGCTTGAAATTGCAGCCATCGATGCGGCTGGCGGCGCGCCGTTACGCGATGCTGTCGAAACCACGCAAGCCGAGATCACCAAACTCGACGAGCAGATTGTTGCCCTCGAAGATCAGCGCGACGCTGCAGCCAACGCCCTGCGCAGTCTGGCTGAAGGGGAAGACCCTGAGTTCGTCCGGGCAGCAACCGATCTTGCCGCCGCTCTCGCGCGCGAAGACATCCGCACGCTCCTGGCCGAAGCGCGTCGCACTCGCACCGCTCAAGACGACACGATCGTCGGTCAGATCGACGAAACCCGCACCCGCCTCGGCGAAGAAGAAACCGAGAGCAAAGAACAGCGCGCACGGCTCAAGACCCTGGCAGAGCGCCGTCGCGAGCTTGAAGATATTCAATGGGAATTCAAGAAGCAGCATTTTGACGATCCCGGCTCGAGCTTTAGCCAAGACCGGTTGGTCGGCGATATGCTCACCGAGTTCCTCAAGGGCGGAATTTCGGCCGCGGCCTATTGGGACCAGTGGCGGAAAAGCCAAAACTGGGCGCCGGGCAGCGAATGGGGTTCGGGCTACAAAAGCACCCGTCGCGCTGGCACCAACAAAAGCCCTTGGGGCAATGGCGGTGGCTGGCCAGATAGTAGCTTTGGCGGCGGCGCAGCCCCGCGCAAGCCCACGCCCGGTGGTTTTGGTGGCGCTTGGGGTGGCGGCCTTGGCGGCAGCTCTAATGGGGGCGGTTTTTCGCGGCCTCGTGGCGGCGGCAGCGCTGGCGGCGGCAGCGCTGGCGGCGGTCTCTCATCGGGCAACCGCAAATCCAGCAGCGGATTTAAAACCGGGGGCAGGTTCTAGCCGCCCCCGGAATTATGATCAGTTGGCTGGTGGCGTTGCCATCAGCTCCCAAACATTGCCTTCCGTGTCTTCGAAATAGGCCGAATTGCCCCATTCAGACTCGGTATTGCCGACGATAATCGTCCCGCCCGCGACCAAAACACGGTCGAGAATTGTGTCGATTTCAGCAGCGTTTTCGGCACGATGGCTGAGCACGAAGCTTGGCGTTCCCGCTACATAGTCACCCTTGCCCGCAGTCTCGGCGATCTCCTTGCGCGGATAGAGCGCGAAGGTGAACTTGTCGTCGAAGAAGAACGCAACATTGTCTTCGCCAGCGCCAATCTGATCGTCCGGCAGGTCGAACAGGGCGCGATAGAAGGCGAAGGCACGCTCAAGATCATCAACGCCAATGGTGATGATCGAAATAGAAGGCTTCATAGGGCTTATGCCTTGTCTGTGATGGTGAAGAGCGCCTCGAACTGGCCCTCTTCAATCCGCGCTGCGGCGATAACAGCCTGAGTGCGGCTATCGACGTCGAGCTTTTGCAAAATGGCCGAGACGTGGGCCTTAACCGTCGCCTCAGAAATCGTCAGCTCGTAGGCGATTTGCTTGTTCATCAATCCATCGCTGAGCATCATCAGAACGCGGACCTGCTGTGGGGTGAGCGTTGAGAGACGCTTCATCAAAGCTGAGTGATCGTCGTCGCCGCCAAGTTCGGTACCGGCAGGGACGAAGACTTCGCCGGACAGCACGGTTTCAATGGCCCGTCGAATTTCCGTGGGGCCAACAGACTTGTGCAAATAGCCCGAAGCGCCCAGCTCAAAGGCCCGACGCACGACGGTCGAATCTTCCACAGCGGAAATGATCATCACCGGAATATCTGGGTATTGTGCGCGCAGCAGCAGCAGTCCGGAAAAGCCCCGAACGCCCGGCATATTGAGATCGAGCAGCACCAGATCGCAATCGCGATCAGCATCGAGCGCCGAACTTAACCCATTGAGGTCACCGGCTTCTTCCACGGTCACTGTAGCGTCGCCACCAGCCAATGTCTGCCGCAATGCGGCCCGAAATAGCGGGTGATCATCGACGATTATGATGCGACGGCGAGTCATATAGTCAGCTCCTGCCCTGCTGGACAATGTCCCGTAAGTACACGGTTTTCATATCTGCGGGGATGGTTATTCCATGAATCCTTAACGGCTTCTTTACCATGTTTTCTCAAGAGTGGCCTTTATACCTTCGTGCGACTCGCGCGATGTGCGTTTCGTTGTAACAGGACCTGCGATGCCCCGTGCATACACAAACTCGGACTTCGCCAATCTGGTGAACGACCCCGGTGCAGGGGACCTACAAGCACTTCGCGGTGAGCTTCTCGCCCTGCTCGACAAGGTTGAGAGCCACTACGTGCCGCCTGAACCCGAGCCCGCAGTCTCCACACTTCAGGGCCTGGCGCGCCGCGTACAGGACCTGCACGACCAAGTCTCGCGCCCCGAACCAGTCTCGCGTCGCGAAGAAGCCTTGCGCTCCGTACAGCGCACCGTCGAACGTTTCAACGAACGCGAAACCCAATCCAACGCTCTGTTTGACGATGATCTGACCGCAGCCATCGCCGAAATCCGCCATCGCCAGGGTCCTGCGACCGCAGCGCCGCAAGCGCGCCGCGCGCCTGAATTCCCCGAACTGCGCGAATTGGGTTCGCTCGTTGGCGGTATGAGCCAACGTCTCGAACGTCTGGAAAGCGAGCTCAAGAGCCAGCGCCACAATGGTGCGCAGGTGAACGAGGTTGCCAGCCAAGTTGAACAACTCACCCAAGTCGTGGAGTTGATCGCGGGCGCTGTCGGCGAAACCGGTCAGGTCAAACGCCTAGAAGCGCAGATTGCCGCGCTCGGCGTGATGATCGAACGTGGCCCGCGCGCGGACATGTCGGTTTTGAGCCGCCGCATGGATGATGTGTCGGTCACCGTCGGCAAGCTGGCTGAGTTGCAGGCCGAGCAGATGGAGCGCGAGCTCATCCGCGAAGAGCGCCGGGCTGTGGAAGCGCAATCCACGCTGGGCGCAGAAAGCCTACTGCCTTCCATGCACGCCATCGAGCAGAGCGTGCGCAACGTCTACGATCGGATTGATACGATCGAGCGCAATGTTGCGCTCTCATCAACCGATTTTGACCGTCTCACCAGCGAGATGGCATCCTTCACCAATGCCCTTCAAACCGGCGCAGGCTCGCCCCAGGTTTTAGTAGAGCGTGTGGAGCTTCTGGCGCAGCGTTTGGAAGCCGTTGACACCTCAAACGGCGAGGTCGAAGCCCTCAAGGTTGAAATCGTCGGCCTTCGCAATGCGGTGCTGTCCGGGCTTGAACCGCGCTTCTCGCGCATCGAAGACCAGATCGACGCTCTCAATAGCCGCATCACTCCGGTCGACACCTCTGCTGTCGAAACCCAGCTGCGTGCCCTGATGGATCGCATGGACGAGGCCAGCGCTCAGATTGACGCGCTCAGCCGCGCTTATGAGCAGCAGGACGTCTCCATCGACTATACCTCGCTGGCCGATTTGGTGGCCGAACGGACGTCTCAGGCCATTGCAAAAGCTGGCCCCGCGGCGAC
Source organism: Devosia sp. MC532 (assembly GCF_016461625.1). Lineage (NCBI taxonomy): Bacteria > Pseudomonadati > Pseudomonadota > Alphaproteobacteria > Hyphomicrobiales > Devosiaceae > Devosia > Devosia sp. MC532. The sequence goes on from NZ_JAEMNZ010000012.1 coordinate 23,904, forward strand.
GGCTGCGCAGGACGCCAATCTGTCCGCGCTCGAAAAGCGCATGACGGCGCTGCTCAACACCGCAGGCAAAGAAACAGCCGAACGCCTCGCGCGGTTGGAAGTCACTCTGTCAAACCGCCAGTTTGCACCAGCTGTTGCTCCTGCTCCTGCTCCGGCTCCGGCTCCGGTAGCCTTCGTAAAAACCCCTGCGCCCAGCGCGCGGGATTTTGACGCCGACGACGCCTTTGAGCAGGCGGTTTCAGACAAGGCTAACGCCACCAGCTCGAAGCTGGAAGCCATTCTCACCAGCCTCGGCGCCACCAAGAATGACGCAATGCCGATCAATCCGGCAGAAGACGCGCCACTGCTCGATCAGAGCCTGAAACTGGCGGAAGTCCCGCAGAAGCGGATGACACAGTCGCGGATGCGCGCCGAAACGGTTGCCGCCGAAGCGCCTAAGTTTGATCCGTCGACGGTCACCCCACCACCGCGCCCACAATCTAGTCTGGCCAGTGACCCAAAGCCCGCCTTTGCCGGTGAGACGCGCGCGTCAGTCGCCAAGGAACTTGAAGCGGCTCCGTCAGTGTCGAGCACCAGCACATTCGTGGCGGCAGCACGCCGCGCCCAGCGCGCCCGTCAGGACGAAACGCCAGAGGATGCGGATAGCATTATCGGCAAAGCTCTGGCCTTTGTGCTCCCGCGTCGGGATGCCGAGCTCCCAGATCGCGTCGTGCCCCCGACTGTTATCGACACAGCGCCACCAGGACCCGCAGCGCCAAAGCGCGCGATCTTCCGCGCCCGCCTCAAGGACAAAACTGAAGACGCACCAGTCGCGCTGGACGAAGCCGAAAGCGCGGACGAAACCGTCACGCATCAGAATGTTCTGCGGCGCTATCGTCGGCCAATTCTGCTGGCCACCGCTTTGACAGCCGTATCGTTGCTCGCGATCAATCTGGTCTTGCAGCGTGCCGAGCCAACCTCGGTCGCGCAAACTCCCGCGCCCGCTGTGGCTGCCCCTGAAAATGCGGCCCCCGTCACGGTCCTCACCGATCCGACCCCTGCAGCAGGTCTCTCCGACACGCTAACGGCGCCGAATATGAGCGAGATGATCGACCCGACATCGACCGGCTCGATCAATCCAGGCGCTCCCATGAGCTTCTCTCGGCCGAGCGTCCTGCCAGACATCACCATGCCGCCGCCGCTGGCGGAAGCTCCGGTTTCGACCGCAGCACCCGATCCGATTTTGACGGCAGCTCTCTATCCTGCCGAAACCGTACGCGATGCTTTCGCGCTACCAGCCGAAGGCGTTGGCCCACTTGAGCTGCGCCAAGCCGCTGCCTCGGGCAATGCTCAAGCGCAATACGAAGTCGCTGCCATCTACGGCGAAGGGCGCGGTGTCCCGAGCAATGCCGCTGAAGCCATCAAGTGGTACGAACGCTCGGCAGCCCAAGGCTTCGTTCCCGCGCAGTATCGTCTCGGCAATCTCTACGAGATGGGAACTGGCGTCGAAAAGAGCCTCGAACAGGCCAAGCTCTGGTATCAGCGCGCCGCCGATGGCGGTCACCGCATGGCGATGCACAATCTTGCCGCGCTCTATGCTGGCGGCCATATGGGCGGCCAGCAGTTTGAGCTTGCTGCAGAATGGTTCGAACGCGCCGCCAATCGCGGCATGGTCGATAGCCAGTTCAATCTCGGCATGCTCTATGCACGCGGCTTGGGCGTCGAACAGAATTTCGAACAGTCCTACAAATACTTCTCCCTCGCCGCTCTCTCGGGCGACAAGGACGCAGGCCTAGCCAAGACCGACATCGTACGCTCCCTGTCCGCAGATGCGGTTCAGCGCGTCGATGCTGAGCTGCTCACATGGAAGCCCGCACCGCTGGTTTTGGCCGCGAACTTTGCGCCAATTGGCACGTGGTCTACCGCGTTTGAAGTTGGCGATGCGATCACTGCGGAGGAAACGGTCAAACGCGTCCAAGTCGCGTTGACCAAGCTCGGTTTTGATGTCGGAACGCCGGACGGCAAGTCTGGGCCGCAAACTGTCGAGGCGATCCGCGCGTTCGAACGGGCAACCGGAATGAGCGAAAGTGGCGAGGTCAATCCACGATTGCTCGCTGTTTTGGGCAGCCAGCCCGTTTAATCAACGCCGACCCTGTGTCGATTTGATCACAGCCTCGTCCTCACCGGATGAGGCTGTAAGTTTTTATGCTCGATTTTACTGGCTCTTACCTTTCTGTTGACAGACGTCCCCTTAGGATAGTCCCGAACACAACATGACGGGACCAGATCTTGCAGATCTATCTGCCGATCGCAGAGCTTTCCGTGAGCCTCTTCTTTCTTGTCGGGATCGGAGGGGCCGTTGGCTTTTTGTCTGGATTGTTCGGCGTTGGCGGCGGTTTCCTTCTCACGCCCCTGCTGATCTTTTCCGGTGTTCCGTCCGCAGTCGCCGTTGCTTCCGTGACCGGACAGGTGGTCGCGGCCTCGACTTCGGGCGCACTCAGCCATTATCGACGCGGCGGCATCGACCTCCATCTCGCCTTCTACCTCATCTGTTCGAGTATCTTGGGGGCCTTTGGTGGCGTAGCGGTCTTCTCGGTGCTGCGGGCCAGTGGCCAGCTTGATCTGGTCCTCTCTCTCGGCTTTTTAATCCTCTTGGGCTTTGTCGGCACCTTGATGCTGCAAGAAAGCGTGCGCGCCATTCTCAAGCGGCGAAAGGGCGTTGTCGTTGGACAACGTCAGGCCCACCAGCACACATGGATGCACGGTCTGCCCTGGCGCGTGCGCTTCAAGAAGAGCCGCCTCTACATCAGCGTCATCCCAGTCCTTGTCATCGGCGTCTTCGTTGGCTTTGTCGGCTCGCTTCTGGGCATCGGTGGCGGCTTCATTATGGTTCCTGCGCTGGTCTATCTGCTGCGCGTTCCGGGCAATGTTGTCATCGGCACATCGCTTGCGCAGGTTGTGGCCATGATGGGTGCGACCACCATCATGCATGCCGTACAAAGTCAGAGCGTTGATATCCTTCTCGCCTTTTGCCTCATGGTCGGCGGCACAGCTGGCGCACAGTTTGGCGCAGCAGCAGGCAAGCATTTGCGCGGAGAACAATTGCGCGGGCTCCTCGCGCTCCTCATCCTCGCCGTCGCGATCCGCTTTGGCCTGGCGCTCATCCTGACGCCGGGCGACCCCTATTCCATGGCCGTAACGAGCACGATCCGATGATCAGGCTCCTCGCGCTTGTCCTTGCGGTGTTGATGGTTGTCCCAGCGCAGGCTGAACGCCTCATCTCGGGCATTTCCAACGACACCATTCAGATCACGTCGAGCTTTTCGGGCGAACGTCTCACCTTTTATGGGACCATCGCTCCCGACATTGGCGCGCCCACCAACAATGTGAGTGGCTCCTATCAAGTCGCCATCGTTATTCTGGGGCCAACTCAGGATCGCGTCTCGCGCAAGATGACCAATAATTTTGGGTTCTGGATCAACACCGAACAGGTCGAGTTCAAAAACTTCCCGAGCTATTTCCACGTGCTCTCCAGCAAGCGCTTGCTCGATATTACCGACATCGTCACCCTCAACCAAAATGCCATTCTGCCTGAGTCCTACGCTCTGGTGCCGAACCGCGCGGGTTTTCTAAAAACCCTCAATTTCGGTCGCGAATTGATCCGGCTCATGTCCGAAGAAGGGCTCTTCGGCGTGCAGGAGAACGGCGTCGTCTTCATGTCGGATAATTTCTATTCGGCCCAGCTCCAGCTGCCCAGCAGCGCCCCGCCCGGTCCCTACATCGCCCAGACCTATGTCTTCAAGGACGGCCAAGTGGTCGCCCGCAAGTCAGAAGGCTTTGCCGTCCGCAAGATCGACTTTGAACGGTTCGTCGCGCTCTCGGCCGTGCAATACCCACTGCTCTACGGCATCGCCTGCGTTTTCCTCGCCCTCTTTACCGGCTGGCTGGGTGGCGTGCTGTTCCGCCGTTAACCGGCGACAAGACGCTTTGTCGGTACCGGATACGTACGGTCGCGTCCAAGCATGGTCACTTCTAACGAGGGCCAATGAAACAGCCCGGTAAACGCCGAAGATAGGATGTTGATGGCGCCGGTTGAACTGCCATAGGCGGGCAGGATCATCAGACGATTATCATGCACGAAACAGGGTTTTCGTTGCGTCCGCCCGGCCATCGCTACCCGTGCCGCCGGATGCAAGTGCCCAGCAATCATCCCGGGTCGTCCTTTGCTCGGATGGTGGGTGAACACCAAACCATCCATTTCCAGCTCCTCAAGCGAAACCCCGCCGATCCCGTGCGGCTCAGGATCGTGATTGCCGGAGAGCCAGAAACACTCAACGGTCTGGGCAATAGCGTCGAGCCGCGCCCGGTCAGCGACCAATAGCAACTGCGCCGAGTCGGCACGATGGAAGCTATCGCCAAGCGACACCAGCCGCTGCGCCCCCATACGCGCAATATCGGCCTCTAACCGGGTGAGCGTCATGCCGGTATCATAGGGCGGCAGCATCTGCCCGCGCCGCGCAAAGCTCGCCATCTTCTCGAAATGCAGGTCCGCCACCAGCAAAGTCTTGCGCGCATGCCAATAGAGCCCACCCGAAGGAAGCGGCTCAAAAGTGTGGCCAGCGAAACGCAAAATCGGCGTCTCCGTCATCGCAATCGTGGGGGCAGCGTAATTCAACAGACCAAGGGAAATTGTTCGATGTCTAAGCGTTGTCTCAATGTAGCAGATTCGATGGCGTCACCGAAGTTCGGCAAATGTCGCGCCCCGCCGCTATCTATGCAAATTGACGTGAGGTCTCAGTCCTCGGTTAACACATTGACGTGCATATGATTTGTAAATTTTGGCCAGTTGAGGTGTGCCATGACTAAGACAATTACACCCGGTGGGATCACCCGCCGACACATGCTTGCTTGGACTGGTGGGACAGCGCTCGCCCTCCTCTTCAGCCAAGCAATCTTGGCAGCAGAACCCATTACGCTCGATCAGTTCATGACCCTGTCGGGTAAGCTTTTGGATCGAGACGGCGCAAGCCTCGTCGGCGAATATGGGCAGAGCTATCTCGATGCCCTCGTGGCCGATGGTCAGGACGCAGCGCTTGCGCAGCTGATCTCCGGCACCGCCGACAAAACCCTCGAAAACCGCATCATCACCGGTTGGTATTCCGGCTTCCATCAAACCGCTGATGGCGAAGCGGTTGTTACCTACACCGACGCTCTGATGTGGGAAGCCCTCGACTTCACCAAGCCAATGGGCTGGTGCGGCGGGGAAACTGGGTATTGGTCGCAAGTGCCAGAAGGGGAGGCATAAGCCATGGCCGATATTTCCGCAGACGTCATCATCGTTGGTTCGGGCGTTGCTGGGGCCCTCATCGCCGATCAGCTTGCTGGCAAGGGCGTGAGCGTTGCTATCCTCGAAGCGGGCGACGAGGTTGATCGCGCCACCGCCGTCGACACCTTCCAGGCCGCCGCCATTAAAACTCCAGAGTCCGCCTATCCGGTTGGCCCCGATGCCGATCATCCCCTCTCGTGGAACATGGACTATTACTACCGCCAGAACGGCTCAGATAAGTTCAAGAGCACCTATATCAAAGCCGTGGGCGGCACGACGTGGCACTGGCTCGGCACCGCCATTCGCATGGCGCCAGATGACTTCCAGCTCGCCACCAAGCACGGCAAGGGCGTTGACTGGCCCGTCAGCTATGACGAACTCGAAAGCTACTATGCCCGCGCTGAAGACGAGCTTGGCGTGTCCGGCGCGGCGGCTTCCCCGCCCTCGGCACACCGCTCCACCGACTTCCCCATGCCCGCCATTCCCCCGACCTATCTCGACAAGGTCTTCAAGGAAAAGCTCGCAGGCTCAATCTACGACGTAACACCCACGCCACAGGCCCGCAATTCGGTTGATCGTGATGATCGTCCCGGTTGCTGCGGCTCGGCCAGCTGCATTCCCGTCTGCCCGGTACAGGCGAAATATGATGCCACGGTCCATGTGCAAAAAGCCGTCACCAAAGGCGCGACCGTTCACCCAGCGACCACCGCAACCTCGGTTGAAACCGATGCGGATGGCAATGTTGTCGCCGTTCACTTCATGCTGCGCGATGGCACCACCGGCAAAGCCACTGGCAGGCTCTATGTTATCGCCGCTCACGCCATGGAAACCCCGCGTCTGCTGCTTAATTCGGTCAGCGCTCACACGCCGAACGGCGTTGCTAATAGCTCCGATCAGGTTGGCCGCAACCTCATGGATCACCCCAGCCAATTGAGTTGGGCTCGCTCCAATGATCCCGTCTGGCCTTATCGCGGTCCGCTCTCCACCTCCGGCATTGAGAACCTCGGCGTTGGCGAATTCCGGTCCGATCGTGGTGCCTTCCGCATCGAAATTGGCAATGACGGCCACTCGTGGCCCACAGGCGCGCCGATCAGCACGGTTTCAGCGCTCGTTGAAAAAGGCCTGCGCGGCGCCGAACTCGATAAGGCTCTCAAGGCCGAAGCGGCGCGCCATGTGCGCCTCGCCTCGCTGGTTGAGCAATTGCCCGATCCAGAAAACCGCATCACGCTGCACCCGACCGAAAAGGACAAATACGGCGTCCCCCTGCCGCAAATCACCTATTCGGTTGATAGCTATGTGAAGGCCGGGCTCGAAGCTGCCGCCAAGGCGCACCAAGACATCTTCGATGCTTTGGGCACCACGGAAGTGCATCACGCCGACGATTTTAATGGCTCAGGCCACATCATCGGCACCTGCCGCATGGGGACCGATCCAACGACCTCGGTCGTCGACCAGCACCTGCGTAGCCACGACCACAAGAACCTCTTTATTGCAGGTTCTGCGGTCTTCCCAACCTCTGCAACGGCCAATCCAACGCTGACCATCGCCGCACTGAGCCTACGCGCTGCCCAAACCATTCTGGCCGATCTCGGCGCCTAAACACCAAGGGCGAGGGAGAACAAAGTTCCCTCGCCCTAATCTTTGATTACGCCCAGCGCCTCCTCGAGCAGCTCGTTGGCCGCCTCCGCCATAGCACTTTCACGCCCCTCCCCAAAAATTGGCTCCTTGCCAATGTCCAAAAGGATCGGCACTGCCAGCGGCGAAACCCGCTCAAGCGGCTTATGCACGATGTGCGAGCGTACACGCGTCAGCATCTGCCCCAGACGCTCAATGTCCAAAAGCCCCCGCGCTGCGTCGTGGCGCGTCGCTTGAATAAGAATGTGGTCCGGCTCGTGCTGATAGAGCACGTCGTAAATCAGATCCGCGCTCATGGTGATCTGCCGGCCGGTCTTTTCCTTGCCCGGATGCCGCCGCTCGATCAGCCCCGCGATAATGGCGCAGTTGCGGAACGTCCGCTTCATCAGCGCGCTTTCATCGAGCCAGGATTCGAGGTCATCCCCCAGCATGTCCTCGTCGAACAGCTCATCAAGCGAAAGCCGTCCCGTGCGGATCAACGCCGAAAGATCACCCAGTCCCCAAATCGCCAACGAATATTCTGACGCCACAAACCCCAAAGGCCGCGCCCGCATGCGTTCGAGGCGTCGGGTTAGGAGCATGCCCAAGGTTTGATGGGCCAATCGTCCCTCAAAGGGATAACACACCAGATAGTTCTGCGCCCCGCGCGGAAACGTCTCCACCAGCAGGCTGTCTCGTTTGGGCAGGACCGACACCTCCTTCTGCAGGGTCAGCCACTCGCCCACTTGCGCGGGCAGCTTATGCCACTCTTCCGGACTATCCATGATGCGACGGACACGAGACGCCAGATAGGTGGTCAGCGGAAACCGTCCCCCATTATAGCTTGGCACCTTGGGGTCTTTATCAAAGGACCGAGAAACGAAGGCCTCATTGTCCTTCATGCCCTCAAAGGCCAGCACTTCGCCCGAGAATATGAACGTGTCCCCCGGCAGTAGCGTGCCGAAGAAATACTCCTCCATTTCCCCCAGCACGCGGCCCCCTGCTCCAATCGGTCCGGTAGATTTTCCCTTTTTCAATCCGCGCGCGCGGATCAGCCTGACGCGCACCATCGGCTCTTCAATGATGGTGCCGATATTGAGGCGGTATTGTTGAGCGATCTGAGGATGAGAAATGCGCCAGCGTCCATCCTCCGCTTGCCGCAGCCGCGCATAGCGCTCATAGGCACGCAGGGCATAGCCACCCGTCGCGACGAAATCGAGAATGCGATCAAACAGAACACGCGTCAGCTCGCGATAGGGCCAAGCGGTCAGTATTTCTGCATAAAGATCATCCGCCAAAAACGGCTCTGCACAGGCCATGCCCAACACATGCTGGGCCAACACATCATAGCCACCGGGGTGCGGGTCCTCGCTGTCTTGCTGCCCTTCACTGACAGCCTCCACCGCCGCCTCGCATTCCAACACTTCAAAACGGTTGGACGGCACCAGCAAGGCTTTGGACGGATCATCGAGCCTATGATTGGCGCGGCCAATCCGCTGGAGCATACGCGAAGACCCCTTGGGCGCACCGACTTGCACCACCAGATCGACATCGCCCCAGTCGATGCCCAGATCGAGCGTTGAGGTACACACCACCGCCTTGAGCTTGCCTTCGGCCATGGCCGCTTCCACCTTGCGGCGCTGCTCCACAGACAGCGACCCGTGGTGCAGGGCAATGGGCAACATCTCCTCGTTAATGTCCCACATGCCTTGAAACAGCATTTCGGCTTGCGAGCGCGTATTGACGAAGAGAAGCGTCGTCTTGTGTCGCTTGATGATCTCGTAAAGCTCACCTCGCGCATAGGCCGCCGAGTGTCCCGCCCACGGCAGGCGCTCTTCGGTCTCCAAAATTCTAAGCTCGGGTGCGGCTCCGCCTTTCATATGCAAAAGGTCCGTCCGCCGCCCCTGCGTTGGTTGCGCAATCCAATCACGCAGCAAATCAGGGCGCGCCACCGTCGCGCTGAGTGCGGTGATGCGCAGATCGGGCGAGAGCTTGGCCAGCCGCGATAGGCCGAGGGATAAAAGCTCCCCGCGCTTGCTCGTCACCAGAGCATGCAATTCATCGAGCACCACGCGCTTGAGGGACCCGAACATCAAGTCCGCATGCGGATGAGAAATCAGCAGCGCCAATTGCTCGGGGGTGGTGAGCATGATGTGGGGCGGTTTCGCCCTCTGCCGCGCGCGTTTGGCGGCCGATGTATCGCCGGTGCGCGCTTCCACTGTGATGGGCAGCCCCATCTCGGCAATGGGCGTCGAGAGGTTGCGCTGCACGTCCACAGCCAGCGCTTTGAGGGGCGAAATGTAGAGCGTATGCAGCCCGTCAAACCGCCCATCGACCAATTCGACGAGGCTCGGCAAAAAACCCGCTAAAGTTTTACCGGCACCGGTAGGCGCAATAAGCAATTGCGACGCGCCGGATTGATAGCTTTCCAACACATCCATTTGGTGCTGGCGCGGGGACCAACCTCGTGTGGTGAACCAATTTTCAATGATCGAGGGGAGCTGCGTTTTAGTCACTATCAGCCTCTCCGCCCCCGAAACGGGTTCCGGTGAATTCCCAGAACTGTGACCACTGCATGGCAAATGTCGCAAAACTTGGCAAAGAGCACCTACTGCAAAGCAAAGAAAACCCTATATGATGCCGACATCCAAGCCAAACGGAGTGGCATTATGACAGAAGACTCTTCCCCCTACGCGCGTTCCGGTCTGGAGCGCTTGCTTGGTGGTCGGCCGCTATCTGTTGCGATCAAGCTTGTGCTCCTGTCCGCGCTGGCTGGCTTCTTCATGACCATGTTCGGTTTTAACGCTGCCGATCTGTTCAACAGCATTGTGGGCTTGATTGAAGATGCGCTGCGCGATAGTGGCGGGTTAGTGCGACAGGTTGTCGCCTACATTATCACCGGTGCGGCGGTCGTCGTCCCGATCTGGCTCATCATCAGGCTCACGAAAGCGCGCTAAATATGGTCGATACGCTCCACCTCACGCCGCAGCTAACAATAGAGCGGTTGGTTCAGCATATCCATAATATGCAGGGTGAGGCCCAGGGCAAGCGGATCGCCGTCGGCTTTGTTGGCGGTCCCGGCGCAGGCAAATCAACGATCGCGGCTCAAGTCGTAGCCGCGCTCAATGCGACCCAACCGGGCACGTCAGCGCTTGTTCCTATGGATGGCTTCCATATGAAACACGCCAAGATCGTTTCGCTGGGACTAGAAGACCGCAAAGGCGCGCCCCATACATTCGAAGGCGCAGCCTTCGTCTCATTCCTGTCCGATCTCAAAACGGCAACGGAATGTGTCGACGTCCCCGGCTATAGTCGCAAGATTGAAGACACGGTGGACAAGGCATTCACAGTGCCACCGGAGGTTCACACCCTCATCATCGAGGGCAATTATTTGCTGCTCGGCGATGCGCCGTGGTCGGCAGTGCGCGATCTTCTCGATTATGCGGTCTTCATCCACGTCGATCGCGAGCTGGTTAAAGCGCGCCTCCTCAGACGCCACGGCGAAGAAGGGCTCTTCACCGAAGAGCGCAATCGCGCCCACATTGAGCGCAATGATCTGCCAAACTTTGACCTCGTCGATAAAACGCGTGACCGCGCGGATCTCGTAATCGAGCTCAACGTGTCGCAGTAGGGTGACAGGGCCCACTTCGGCCTGATAGGGCAGACGCTCAACTATTGAGTTCTACAATGTCTGCCCGCCCCCAACATCCGTTCACCGTTCGCCACCGCGACGTGTGGGCGATTGCCCTGCCCGCCTGTATTGCCTTCATCACCGAACCACTCGTAGGTCTCGTCGACATTGCCGTAATCGGTCGCTTGGGCGATGCGGCCATGCTGGGCGGTCTCGTGTTGGGCGCACTGCTCTTCGACTTCCTGTTTTCCCTGGCCTATTTCCTGCGCATCGGCACAGCGGGCCTGGTCGCTCAGTCCATCGGCGCCAAAGACCCGCGAGACGGACTTTTACATGTGTCGCGTTCGCTGATTTTGGGCGTCGGCATAGGCCTTTTCATGATCGTGGTATCACCGGCCATTTTGTGGGTCGGGATGACCAGCCTGGCGCCTGAGGCCCCGGTCGCTGCAGCGCTGTCTGACTATTTCTACTGGCGCATCTGGTCTGCACCCTTTTCGCTGATCAACTACGCGCTTCTTGGTTGGTTCTATGGCCGCGCCTCAGCCAAGACCGGCATGATGCTGCAACTGCTGCTGCATCTGATCGACATCACGCTTTCCGTCCTCTTCGTTCACGGCTTCGGCTGGGGCGTGCCCGGTGCGGCCTTTGGCACGGTTATCGGTCAGGCGATTGCCGCCACGGTTGGTCTCTCCATTCTGGTCAAATATTATGGCGGGATCGGCGCCCTCATTAGCCGCATTGCGCCGGGCGAGTTGAGCGATGGCGTTGCGGTCAAACGCATGTTTGGCCTCAGCCGCGACATCACCATCCGCTCCGTTGCCTTGATGAGTGCTTATGGGTGGTTTGCGGCCCAAGGCACTCGCATGGGCGAAATCCCCCTCGCGGCCAATGCGGTCCTTCTCAACCTGCTCATGGTCATCGCCTATTTCCTCGATGGCATTGCCCAGTCGGCCGAACAGCTTGCAGGCAAAGCCGTGGGGGCCAATTGGCGTCCAGCTTTTGACAGCGCCTACAAGCTCTCCATGCTCTGGGGTTTTAGCATTTCTCTGGTGCTGGGCCTGGCGTGGTACCTATCGGGGCCATGGGTCATCGGCTTTATGACCACCAACCCCGATGTTCAGGCCTATGCGCTGCACTATCTGCCGATAGCCGCTGCTTGCACCATCACCTTTATGCCCGCCTTCGTTTATGACGGCATTCTGGTGGGCACGACCCAGAACGTCGTCATGCGCAACGGCATGCTGGCCTCTCTGGTGGTCTTTGGCGCTGCCGCAGTGATCTTGCAGCCGCTCATCGGCAACTGGGGCCTGTGGGGCGCTTTGCACCTCTGGTTCGTTGCCCGTGGCCTCATCTATTTCTTCGCCATCGAAAAGCGAAAGGCGGAGCTTTTCAGCCCCGCCTCGTAAAATCGCAAATCTGGAGCTGGTCGCTTAAAGGCGACCAGCCGCCCAATCACTCGTCTTAGTGCCGACGAACTCGGAAATGTTCTTCTTTCCAGCTTTCCGGACTTCGCTCACCAAGCCCGCCTTGATCCGGTCGAGCAGATCAAGCCCGCCAAAGACCAACGCCGAATAGAGCTGGATCGCATTGGCACCGGCTTCAAACTTGGCCAGCGCGGTCTGCGCGTCATGGATCCCGCCAACACCCACGAGAGGCAGATCGCCAACGCGCTGACGCATCTGCGCCAGGCGCTGCGTTGCCAGTGGGAAGAGCGGCTTGCCCGAAAGCCCACCCATCTCTGTGGCATTGCTCATGCCCGCCACTGGATCACGACCGATGGTTGTATTGGAGACAATAACGCCATCGAGATCGGTCGCCAGAATAACCCGGGCAATCGCGTCCATCGCCGCCTCATCCAGATCGGGGGCAATTTTGAGCAAGACCGGCACGCGCTTTTTAGCCTTAGCGCGCGCATCGAGCACTTCACCCAAAAGACGGGTCAGCGCTTCGTCCGTTTGCAAGTTTCTCAGACCCGGTGTGTTGGGCGAGGAGATGTTGACGGTGAGATAGTCAGCCAGTTCGGCGAAGCGGTTCACCCCGAGCACATAATCGGCAACGAAGTCCTCGCTATCCTTGTTCGCGCCAATGTTGACGCCCAAAGATGCCGGCACTTGGACACTCCTGAGCCTCTCAAAGGCTACATCGTGCCCCTCGTTATTAAAGCCCATACGGTTGATCACGCCCTGCGCTTCGGTCACGCGGAAAAGGCGTGGCTTTGGGTTGCCCGCCTGTGGACGCGGCGTCACCGTACCGATCTCCGTCATGCCAAAACCCAACAGCGCCAACTGCCGTGGCACCTCGGCATTCTTGTCAAAACCAGCGGCCATGCCGATCGGGTTCGTGAGCTTGAGGCCACACAATTCCGTCGCCAACTCTGGCGCGTCGGGCCCCTGCTGCTGGGGCGAAAGTCCCATGCGCAGCGCGGTGATCGTCGCGCCATGGGCCGTTTCCGGATCCATCTTCATCAGCGCATCGAGCGTCAAATTCGAGAGTAACTTACTGCGCAACAAGGGAGAAAAAGCAGAAAGGATCACTGTGCAGCCTCCGGCAGTTCGGTATTGCCTTCGCTATCAACGCTGATGGTCGCTTCCCAAGCGACGGCACTGAGCGGCAGCGGGCGATTGTAGAGATGGGGGAATAGAGCACCGCCACGAGAAGGCTCCCAGACAAGGTCCGGCCCGGCGAGATCGGCAGTCCGAATGGCCAAAAGCACCAAACCTGATTGCCCTCGAAAATGGCGGCTAAGCGTTTCTTTGAGCTGATCAATTGTCGAAAAATGCATATAGCCATCGCTCGCATCAATCGGCATCCCGGCATAGGAACCCGTCGCTCTGGAAGGAGCATAAGATTGCTCCGTCGCGACTTTATAAATGAACTCGGGGTTCGGACTGACTTGGGACATTTGGGGGCTCTTACGCGGGGGAGTTGGTGCCGGGGTAGCGGGGAAACGCCCACTTTACAAGGCCTCAGAGCAGGATTAGCCTAGGACACAATTCTTGGCATAAGACCAATGTCCTGTGAGGGCACGCTGATGGTCACACATCGCACTATCTGGGATGGGATCGACTCGCTGGCGCGGCGTCATGGTCTTTCCGTGTCTGCCCTTGCGAAAATGGCCGGACTTGATGCGACCGCTTTCAACGTCTCGAAACGGGTCAGCAAAGACGGTCGCGAACGCTGGCCATCCACTGAAAGCATTGCCAAAATCCTTGAGGCGACTGGCGAAACGCTCGACAGTTTTGAGAACGGCTCCGGCTCGTACAGCCAGCATGCCGGTTTTGCCGAACCGCCCCCAGCCGTCATCCCCCTGCTCGGCCTAGCGCAAGCGGGAACAGGCGGTTTCTTCGATAGCGCTGGTTTCCCTGCGGGCCGAAACTGGGACGAAGTCGAGCTTCCTGTCTCCACCGAGCGCGGCATCTATGCCCTTGAAATTCATGGCGATAGCATGGAGCCCGTCTATCGTGAGGGAGACCGGGTTGTGGTCTCGCCGACCGAGCAAGTGCGTCGTGGGGACCGCGTCGTCGTGCGCACCCATGATGGAGAGGTCATGGCAAAAATCCTCCACCGGCAGTCCGCCAAACAGTTGGAGCTGCATTCAGCCAATCCAAACTATCCGCCCCGCGTGTTTGAACTCAAAGACATCGACTGGATCGCCCGCATCATCTGGGCCAGCCAATAAAAAACGCGCCCGGATCGTTTGACCCGAGCGCGTTGATTGGTGTTGCAAGTCGAGGGCCTAGCTCTGCAGTTCGCCTGCGAGAGCGCGGCCGATCAGCTTGCGGGTGTTCTCAATGCCATAGAGCGCTGCGAACGAGCCGAAGCGCGGACCGCGTTCCTGGCCGATCAGCACCTGATAGAGCATCTGGAAGAAGTCGCCCGATACGCCGGGACCGCCAGTTGGCCCCTTCTTCGTATGATCCTGATAACGCTCAATGTTGCGAGCAACGTCGAGAGCTGCGTTCTGGATGTCTTCGTTGGAAGAGTCCGCAGGAAGCTCGGCGAAAGCTGCCGAAACAGCTTCGAGCGCTGCGCGTTCGACATCGTCTGGCGCGCGATAGTTCTTCTTCACGAAGTCGCGGAAGTAGGCCATGGCGTAGCCAACCAGCGCATCGAGATGCGGATGGGTTGCTGCCGAAACGCCCGGTGCATAGGCCGAGATATAGCCCCACATAACTTCTGGCGTTTCTGGATTGGAAGCCGTTGCCAGATTGAGCAGCAGCGCGAAAGTGATCGGCATGTCGATCTTCGGCACATTGCCGTAGTGGACATGGAACGCCGGATTTTCAACGCGTGCGGCCGCATCTTGCTTTTCAAAGGCAGCAACGAATTGCGCATATTCATCCACGGCGCGCGGGATGACATCAAAGTGCAGACGCTTAGCGACGCGCGGCTTCTGGAACATGTAGAGCCCGAGGCTCTCGGTCGGCGCATAGGTCAGCCATTCGTCGATGCTCAGGCCATTGCCCTTTGACTTCGAGATTTTCTGGCCTTCGGAATCCAGGAACAGCTCGTACACATAGTGTTCTGGAGGCGTGCCACCGAGGATCGCGCAAATCTTGTCGTAGATATGCTGATTGGTCTGGTGGTCCTTGCCGAACATTTCAAAGTCGACGCCCAAGGCGGCCCAGCGCATTCCGAAGTCCGGCTTCCACTGGAGCTTCACATTGCCGCCGGTCACCGAAACGGTGGTGTCGCGGCCATCTTCGTCGGTGAAGGTCACGGTGCCATTCTTGGCATCGACTTCCTTCATCGGCACATAAAGCACGCGGCCCGAAATTGGCGAGATCGGCAGGAATGGCGAATAGGTTGCCTGACGTTCAGCGCCTAGGCTCGGCAGCATAACGCCCATGATATCATCATAGCGTTCAGCGGCGCGCAGCAACACCTCGTCGAACTTGCCGGACTTATAATAATCGGTGGCGCTGGCGAACTCGTAGTCGAACCCGAAGGTATCGAGGAAACGACGCAGCATGGCGTTATTGTGCTCGCCAAAGCTGTTGTATTCGTTGGTCCACGGATCAGGCACCGCCGTGAGCGGCTTTTGCAGATGCGGCTCCATGGCTTCCTTGGAAGGCACGGTGTCCGGAATCTTGCGCATGCCGTCCATGTCGTCGGAGAAGCACAGCAGACGGGTTGGGATTTGGTCACGGGTCAGCAGGCGGAACGCAGTACGCACCATGGTGGTACGCGCGACTTCGCCAAATGTGCCGATATGCGGCAGGCCCGAGGGGCCATAACCGGTCTCAAAAAGGGCTTCCCCTTTGCCCGATTTTTCCAACCGTTTGACCAGTTTACGGGCCTCTTCAAAGGGCCAAGCGCGAGCCGTCTGTGCGGGCTCGAAGAAATCGGGGTCAAGTGGAGGTAAAGCGGCGGGCGACACAGGGATTGTGGCCTTTCGAAACACAGGAAACGATAAGGTTTGGTGTGTTG
Source organism: Devosia sp. MC532 (assembly GCF_016461625.1). NCBI lineage: Bacteria > Pseudomonadati > Pseudomonadota > Alphaproteobacteria > Hyphomicrobiales > Devosiaceae > Devosia > Devosia sp. MC532. The sequence continues at coordinate 39,884 of NZ_JAEMNZ010000012.1, forward strand.
CACTCTATCTGCGCCGCGTCAATGACGCAGGTGGTTGCAGATCGACCGAACCGCACCTAGTTTTGTGCGCAACGATCTCAGGAGGCCATTTATGCCGTCGCCCATTCAGGATGCGCTTATTCACATTATGATCATTGCTGCATCCTCGGATGCCACAATCACTGAGCGGGAATTGAACCGGATCGAAGCCCTTGTCGGTCGCTTGCCGGTATTTGCTGGTTTTGATCGCACCCGCCTCACCGACGTCGCCAATGACTGCGCAGATGTGCTGAACAGCGACGATGGACTAGACCTCGCGCTCGACAAGGCGCTCTTGGCGATCCCTACAAAACTGCAGGACACAGCTTACGCCCTCGCCGTTGAGGTAACCGCTGTCGATCTTCAGTTGGAACAGGAAGAGCTGCGGTTCTTGGAAATGCTGCGCGATCGCCTGACGCTGGATCGCCTCACCACCGCTGCCATCGAAGTGGCCGCCCGCGCCCGGCACCGCAGACTGCCTGATTAATAGAATCCAACGGGGAACCAGCGCAGATAGAGCTCATCAAGCGTGCCATTGTCCTTGAGGCGCACCAGCGCCCAATCAATGGCATGTCGGATTTTGTCCTGTCCGGCGCGCACGCCCACGGCGAGCCCTTCGCCAAACTGGTTGGGACGGAAATACGGCTCGCTGGCGAAATTACAGCACGCGGGGTTATCGTTGAGCCAGAAGGCCGCGCGCATGGCGTCGCCGAAATAGGCTTTGACCTCGCTTGCCTCAAGAGCTGCAAGCGCCTCCCCTTCCGAGGCAAAAGCGACGCGTGCGGCTGTTGGAAAATAGTGCTGCAAAAACGCGTCATGGGCGCTACCGTCACGCACACCAACTTTGAGCGTTGCCAAAGCATCTGGGTCAAAGCCGTCGACGTCTTCGGCACGCGTGACGAACCGTCCCGGCAAAGCCAGATAGATCGCTGAAAAATCAATCGCGTTCGCGGTCTCTGGCGTCATCGCAACACCAGCGATAACGGCATCACCCTGATTGTCCTCCAAGGCCGACACCACCTGATCCCAAGGCCAAGCCTGTATGGTGCAGGCGATGTCGATCTCGGTACAGATCCGTCGCGCCAGATCAATATTGTACCCAACGACCTCCCCCGCGCTGTCGCGGAAGTTGAAGGGGGGAAAATCTGTCGTTGTTAGAAACCGTATAGCCGGAACCGGCTGCAAATCGGGCAAGATTTCACGCGCATCGGCATCGGCGTGATTGGGCAATAATTGCGCCGAGGCGGGGCTTACCAAAAAAGCGGCGAACAGGCCGAGCGCGAAACACCCAACCCATTGCCCTACTCTGCTGCGCATCCCCCGCCTCGGCATGATCACTTAAACCTGGTCTAGGCCATACATAAGGTCGGCAATCAGATCATCAGGATCCTCAAGGCCAACCGACAACCGCACCAGACCCGGCGTCACACCAGTCGAGAGGCGAACCTCTTCGGTCAGTCGCGCATGGGTGGTCGTGCGCGGGTGGGTAATGAGCGATTTGGCGTCGCCCAGATTGTTGGAAATCAGCGCCACAGCGAGACTGTCGCAGAAGGCAAATGCGCCGTCCTGACCGTTCTTGACGTCGATCGCAAGCAGCGAAGACCCGCGCTTCATCTGGCTCTTGCCCAGCTCATATTGCGGGTGGCTTGGGTGATGCGGATAGATCACGCGATTGACCTTAGGATGGTCTGCAAGCGCTGCCGCAATCTTTTCCGCACTGTCGGTCATGCGTTCGACGCGCAGCGCATAAGTTTCAAGACCTTTGAGCATAACCCAAGCGTTGAACGCGCTCAGCGTTGCGCCTGTCTGGCGCAAGAAGGTGTGCACGTCACCTTCAATGATTTCCTTGCTGCCCAACACGATGCCACCCAGAACGCGGCCCTGCCCATCGATGTGCTTGGTCGCCGAATAGGTGACGAGATCTGCGCCAAGGGTCAGCGGGTTCTGGTAAAGCGCCGTCGCAAAAACATTGTCCACAATCAGCTTAGCGCCATGCGCGTGCGCGATTTCAGCGACAGCCTTGATATCAACCAGTTCCAAAGTTGGATTGGTTGGCGTCTCGATAAACACCACCTTGGTGTTCGGGCGCATTGCACGCGCAAAGTTTTCCGGATCGCGACCATCGACCAGCGTCGATTCCACGCCAAAACGTGGGGCGTAATCTTCAACAACGAAACGGCAGCCGCCAAAAAGCGCTTGCGCGGCAACGATATGATCGCCAGCGCGCACCTGACTCATCACCGCATTGGTCACAGCGGCCATGCCTGACGCAAAAGCACGACCCGCTTCCGCGCCTTCCAACAGCGCCATGCGCTCTTGGAACATGTCGACGGTCGGGTTAGCGAAACGCGAGTAATTATGGCCCGGGAATTTGTTGAGGAACAAATCTTCGGCGTGCTGGGAGTTGGGGTAGGAATAGCCGGAGTTCAGAAACAGCGCTTCACTGGTTTCGTTGAAATCTGTGCGCTTACCGCCACCATGGACCAGCCGCGTCGCTGCCGACTGCTTGCTTGGATCGAGGAGGGGATTGTGGTCTCTAGACATTTCAGCGCCTTTAAACAGAAAAACCGGCTCGCATAGGGCGGCCGGATCCCAAACGGTCCTTAGCGATTTGTTTCATGTGGCTGCAAGCGACCGGCCAAATCACCACCGCCGAGATTAAACGGCATCAGCGCTGTGGCGTCAATTCCTCGGGTTTGCTAGGAGAACACAGAAAACAAAATGAGCGTGCGAATGAGCGAACCTTGGCCCACCGGGGTCTTTCCGGCCCGACTGATCGAAAAGCTGCACGCCGAAGGTGCGATTAGTGTTTCGAGCCCATTTGACGCCGATCAGGTTCAGCCCGCCAGTCTCGATCTGCGCTTAGGCAAAACAGCCTATCGCGTGCGATCAAGCTTCTTGCCGGGTCCGCTGCACACTGTGGCCGAGCGCATCGAAGCGCTAAAACTTCACCAGATCGACTTGAGCGATGGCGCTGTGCTGGAGCGCGGCTGCGTCTATCTCGTGCCTCTCGATGAAACGCTTGATTTGCCTGACACCGTCAGCGCCTCGGCCAATCCGAAAAGCTCGACCGGTCGGCTCGATATCTTCACGCGCGTCATCGCCAATTATGCGCAAGGCTTTGATCAAGTGCCCGCTGGCTATACCGGCCCGCTTTATCTCGAAATCAGTCCGCGCACCTTCCCGGTATTGGTCCGCAGTGGCTCGCGCCTGAGCCAAATGCGGTTCCGCTGTGGCGACAGCCGCCTCAACGTAGAGCAGCACCGCAAACTCCACGCCGAGCACACTTTGGTGATCGACGAGCAATTGCCAGTTGGCGACGGTGTGGCGCTGTCCATTGACCTCCTGGGCGAAGGCCGAAACGGGCTTATCGGCTTCCGCTCCAAGCGTCACACGGCAGTGATCGACGTGGATAAAAAGGGCGCGCTCGACGTGCTCGATTTCTGGGAGCCGCTGTATTCGCGCCAGCGCGACGAGCTCATTCTCGATCCTGAAGAGTTCTACATCCTCGTCAGTCACGAGGCGGTGCATGTGCCGCCCACGCACGCGGCCGAAATGGTGCCATTTGACCCGCTCGTTGGCGAATTCCGCGTCCACTACGCAGGCTTTTTTGATCCCGGCTTTGGCAATTCCATTGCGGGTGGCACAGGCAGCCGCGCTGTTCTGGAAGTCCGTAGCCGCGAAGTGCCATTCCTTCTCAACCACGGCCAAATCATTGGCCGGTTGATTTATGAGGAACTGGCCGAAAAGCCGGAGCGCCTATATGGCCGCGATCTGGGCTCGAATTACCAAGCCCAGACCCTCAAGCTTTCAAAGCATTTCCGGCCCTATCCGGAAGTCTGATTATTGAGCTGCCGCTCCGACTTCGTCTTCCCAGGCGATAAAACCGGGGCGGCCAAGGAAGAAGCCTTGAGCTTCATTGCAGCCTTCCAGGCGCAGCACCTCGAGCTGCGCCGGGGTCTCCACGCCTTCTGCCAAAACAGGCACGGAAAGGCTGCGACCGAGGGCGAGAATGGCTCGCACGATGGCCTTGGACTGCTCGTTCTGCTCGACCTCATTCATAAATGACCGATCGAGTTTGATCTTATCGAACGGGAACGAGCGCAGCGTATCCAAGGACGAATAGCCGGTCCCAAAATCATCGATTGCAATCGAAACGCCCATAGCGCGGATCGCGGTCAGGATATGGAGGGCGCGAGACTTGTCGGCGATAATTGCCGTTTCGGTCACCTCCAACTCCAACCGCTTGGGGTCGAGGCCGGTGTCGTCCAAGGCTTGCTTGACCGTATCGATGAGATCAAAACTGCCCAACTGAATAGCTGAAATATTGACGGCAATTTTGTGCGGCTGCGGCCAAGCGGCAGCATCGGCGCAGGCAGCGCGCAGCACCCAGGCCCCGATCCCATTGATCGCCCCACATTCCTCGGCAACGGGAATGAAATCGGCCGGAGCCACCTGCCCATGGCCGGGACGAACCCAACGCAGCAGAACTTCATAGCCGGTTATTTCGCCCGTCAGCACCGACTTTTGCACCTGATAGGCGAGGTAGAAGGCGTTGGATTCCAGCGCCGTCCAGATGTCGCGCCCCATCTCGCGGCGCTCGCGCGCCAGCTCATCCATCTCGCGCTCATAATAGCAAATGCGGTGATCGAACTCGCCCTTGGCACGATACATGGCAAGGTCCGCATTGCTCAGCAGTTTTGAGCGATCTTCACCGTCGACGGGGTAGATGGCGACGCCAATACTCGCGCCTGTGCTCAGGTTGAGATCATCCGCCTCAATACGCGTGTGCAATGCCCCGTCCAGACGCCCAAGGAACTCGCGCAACCCTTCCATCGTGCTAAAGAGTTTGAGGGCCGAGAATTCATCGCCACCAATTCTGGCGACCACTTCTCCGTCGCGGAGCACGTCGTTCAGCCGCTTGGCCAGTTGCTTGAGCACCATATCGCCCGCGGCATGGCCATGAATATCGTTGACCTCCTTGAAGCGGTCGAGATCGATGGCGACGACGGCAAGCTTGGTTTTCTTCTCGTCGGCCGTCGCCATCATGGTTTCGAACTGCTCGTCGAAACGGCTTCGATTGGGCAAGCCCGTTAACACGTCATGGCGAGCCATATGTGCTATCGCCCGCTCGGAATTATAGCGCTCGGTCACGTCGTCAATGGTGCTGACCCAAGATCCATCTCCAACCGGGCTATGAGAAACCCGCAGCACACGGCCCGCCCCAAGCTGGTGTTCGATCTGGCCACCTTCTTTGACCAATCTGCTATGCTCAGCGTGGAACGTCTGGACCCGGGCCTCAATATTTTCTTCAGGCTCGTTATTGCTCACCAAGGACAGGCGGCACAGCTCACGCAGATCGGCCCCGGTCAAATCGTAGCGCGGGTCGATCATCAGCATTTCCTTGAGCCGCTCATTGTAGAGCTGCAAGGCGCCATTCGCGTCAAAAAACCCAAGACCTTGCGCCATATTCGTCATGGCCAAATGCAGCGTCTTAGAAACCTCCCCGATCCGGTCGGCGTCCCTGCGCTCCCTCTCGGCCTCGCGTGCTACGCGTCGAAAATGGGCGTCTTCCAAAAACATGCTCGCCACCGCCACGCCGACCAACACTGCCGAGATCAAGGCAATGATGAGCGAGAGCATAAAGCCATCAAGCTCGCCGGCGCCTTCGACCGGCCCGCAGAGCGAAAAGTCAGCCGCAGCCATGCCCGTGAAATGCACGGCGCAAATGGCCAGCGTCAGCACAATAGCCCCAAGCGGAACCGATAAACTGCCCCCGGAGCTTGCCACCACAAACGCCACCGCGCTCAGCACGAGGCCCGCCAATATCGACAATCCGACCAGTTGGTGATCCCAGAGCAGGCTTCCTTCCATCAAGGAAGCACTGATGCCGGTGTAGTGCATGACGGATATGGCCAAGCCCACGACAGCACCGCCGAGAGCGTGATCCCAACGCGTATTGCCGCGCGTCGTGACGTAGATTCCCGCCCCGCACACAACGATCGCAATCAGTAGCGAGATCAGCGTCAGCGCAATGTCATAGACGATCTCAAAGCCCGGCTTGAACGCGACCATCGCGACGAAATGGGTGGTCCAAATGCCAAACCCCACTGTGAGCGCAGCGATAGCGATCCAAATCGGACGCTTTTTGTCGGCCGCACGCTTGGCATGCCGGAGCAGGCCCATACAGGTATAGGCCGAAATCAAGCACACCACGGCCGCAAGGACGATCAGTCCGGGCTCATGCTGATGGAAAAAGAAGTCCACAATTGCCATATGACCGGCCTTGGCTAGTGGCAGACGCTTCGCAGACAGTGCAGCGAGGCATACGCCATTACAAATCGAAGCTTTATTCAAAGCAAACTGAAATCTTTGTGCGAGAAACACACAAGAGACTGATACCACGCAGGTTTTCTGCGCGGCAGTCTGCCGGACATGAAGCAGTGTTAGGGTTCTTGCACTCTTAAAAACGCATGAGCAAGTGCGGGATACTTCATGCCACAGGCATTTGGGAGCAATAGCAACGAACTCAGTTAATCGTCTGTATCCGTGCCTTGACGGGGCCCACGTTTTCCCGCATTTAGTGCCGTTATGCGGGTGTAGCTCAATGGTAGAGCAGCAGCTTCCCAAGCTGAATACGAGGGTTCGATTCCCTTCACCCGCTCCAAACTCCCCAGCAACATGACCAAACAAAAACGCACAGCGTCGCCGCCGTGCGTTTGGAAATGTGCTCTGAATTCCGCAGCTTAATGGAACTGCGCAGTCTCTGTTGATGCCGCCATCGCCGTGGTTGCGCTCTTGCCGCCGCTCACCGCCATCGAAACGGCATCAAAATACCCCGTGCCCACTTCGCGCTGATGCCGCACGGCGGAAAACCCATGCTTCTCGGCGGCAAATTCGGCCTGCTGCAAGCGCGAGTATCCCGCCATGCCGTCGGCCAAATAGTCCCGTGTGAGATTGAACGTCGTCAGGCTGAGGTTGTGGAAACCGGCCAGCGTGATGAATTGATACTTATACCCCATGGCCGCGATCTCCCGCTGGAAGCTCGCCATAGCACTCTCACCCATGTGCTTGGCCCAGTTAAAGCTCGGCGAACAATTATAGGCCAGCATCTGGTTGGGATGCACCTTGCGCACAGACTCAGCAAACTTGCGGGCCTCATCAAGGCTCGGCGTTGAGGTTTCGCACCAGATCAGATCCGCAAAGGGCGCATAAGCGATACCCCGTGCAATCGCCGCGTCAATGCCCCCCTTCAGCACATAGAAGCCTTCTGCGGTCCGCTCATCACTCACGAATGGCGCGTCATATTCATCGATATTGGATGTGATCAGGCGCGCCGCTTCCGCGTCCGTGCGAGCCATGATGAGCGTGGGCACATCCATCACGTCAGCCGCGAGGCGCGCCGCGTTGAGCGTGCGAATGAATTGGCTGGTCGGCACCAAAACTTTGCCACCCAAGTGCCCGCACTTCTTTTCGGAGGCCAGTTGGTCCTCAAAATGAACCGCCGCAGCACCCGCCTCGATCATCGCCTTCATCAGTTCGAAAACATTGAGTGGGCCGCCAAACCCGGCTTCTGCGTCCGCAATGATCGGCACGAAGAAATCCAAATCGGTGGTCGAGATGCCGTCAGATTGCTCCATGGTCTGGATCTGATCGGCGCGCTGCAAAGCCTTGTTGATACGGCGCACGACACTCGGAACACTATCGACGGGATAAAGGCTCTGGTCCGGATACATATGGCCCGACGAATTGGCGTCAGCCGCGACCTGCCAGCCCGACAGGTAGATCGCCTTGATCCCCGCCTTCACCTGCTGCACCGCCTGATTACCGGTAAACGTGCCCAGGGTTGGCACATAGTCTTCCTTCTGCAGCAGTTCCCAAAGGCGCTTGGCCCCATTTTCTGCCAGCGTATGCCGGATCGGCAGCGAGCCAGACAATCGGGCAACATCGGAACGAGTGTAGCTGCGCGCAATATTATCCCACCGGTTTGGCGCGTAATCTGGGGCCGGGAATTGTTCAGGCTTATGGGGCTTATCGAGCATGGTTTGTCCTCCTCAAGACGTGACGGGGCGAGCGTTGCGCAAGCAACGGTGTGGCCGATTTCAAATGTTGGGTTTGGCAGGCGTTAGCTGGCGACGCGCCGGCTAAAAGTGGCGGCGACCAGGCCCTGGGTTGAGAACATTTCACACCCATCCGACGAGCGGATCTCGTGGGGGCCTATCCGTCCGGCGATGAGAAATCCCTGCCGGTCCATCCCCCGCGCCCAATATTGGGCCATGGCATCTGCGGCGCTGTTAGCGAAGATGGTGACATACTCATCGCGGTCATTTTGCTGCGGCTGCATTTATCTCTCCTCGTGTTGATGTAAATATTTGACAACATCGATCAGTATGCAAGAAATATAGCAATTCAGCGCTGTTAAGCTGTAAAACCTTGTCAAATCCGGGCGTCTGTTTTGTAAATTCTGTAAATCGAGGAGCAGAATATGGATATAGGCCAACAAGTCGGCGCTCGGATAAAACGCCTCCGGCGCAGCAAGAAAATTAGCCAGAGCGATCTGGCCGACACGCTGGGCATTTCCTCAAGCTATCTCAACCTCATCGAGCACAATCGCCGCAAAATTACCGTCCCGCTGCTGTTCTCGATTGCCGGGCATCTTGGCGTTGAACCTGGTGAGCTGGTCGACAATGACGAGGGCCGCTTGGTCGGCGACCTGATGGAGGCCTTTGGCGACGAGTTTTTCGCCGATAGCGATGTCACCAATCTCGAAATCCGCGACTTCGCCCAATCCAACCCCGCAGCCGCGCGAGCCATGCTGCAGCTCTACGACCGTTTCCGCGATCTCAGGCAGCATCCCTCCCCCATGCCGCAAGCGGAGGGCATACCCTTCCACGCCGCAACGGAGGCAATCTCAGATTTCCTCCAAGAGGCCGCCAATCACTTCCCAGATTTGGAGGATGCTGCTGAACGCGTTCGCGCTGATATTGATGCGATGGACGACGATTTCGCCGCCGGATTGAAGGCCTATCTCTTTAACGTTATGGGCCGGGAGACGCGCCTCTCCTCGCTTCCTGCGGGGGTGGCACGCCGTTTTGACGGACGGACACTGTTCCTATCCGACCTCCTTCCCGCTGAAACGTCGCTGTTTCTGACGGCCCATCACTTGGGCGAAGACGTTGGTGCGCCGGAAATCGAAAGCATTATCGCCCGCGCGAACTTACCGGAAGGCGACGCCCCCACTCTGGCGCGGAACGTCCTCGCGGCCTATTTCGCTGCCGCGCTCATTATGCCGTACGAAGCTTTTCTAGCCGCCTGCAAAATGTATCGCTACGACGTGGACCGGATCGCCCGCCGGTTTTCCGCCAGCTTCGAGCAGGTGTGTCAGCGCATGACCAGCCTGCAACGCCGTGGCGCTAGCGGCATTCCGCTTCACCTTGTCCGCACCGACATTGCTGGCAATATCTCGAAGCGCTTCTCGCTTTCGGGCATCCACATTCCACGCCACTCTGGCGCCTGCCCCCGCTGGAACATTTACGCGGCCTTCCTAGCGCCTGACCGGATCAATGTTCAGATCAGCCAAATGCCCGACGGAGCGCGCTATTTCTGCATTGCACGCTCCGTCGCCAAAGGCGGGTTCCGCTATAATGCGCCGCGCAGCTATCTCTCCATTGGCCTTGGCTGCTCAATCCATCACGCCAAGGAAATGGTTTATGCCGACGGCATGGATCTGCATGATGAGAGCAAGGCGGTCCCCGTCGGCACCGGCTGCAGAATTTGTCCGCGTATGGATTGCGGTCAGCGCGCCCACCCACCGGCAGATCACAGAGTGACGCCCAGTGCGACCGACCGCGGCATCAATCTCTACTCCCGCCTCTAGCGCTCAAGCATTCGAAAGATTTTCCAAACGTGCAGATCAATCGGCATAACCATCTGCCGTTGCAACAATTGATCATTGGTTAGACTCAAGAAGGAACGACGGGCACCAACACTCTGCGCCCCAAAAGCGCTCCGAGCGTCACGAAAATAATAAAAAACTCTCGGAATGCTTTTCTGATTTGTTGCAAGGATCGGACGATTGGAATTCTATTTCCTCTCGGCTGAACGTGCCTCAGCCGACCGGCGACAGAACTGGACGGATTTTGTGTTTCCACGCTTGTCTATCGATCAGTAGCTGTTCAATAGGCCGCATCTGCACGCTTGGAGGGACCACCATGGAACGCACTGTCGAAGACATTTTGAGCCGGGCTGGTACCGGGCCTTTCCAACGTAAGCTTTTGGGCATTTTCGGGCTCGTCTGGGCCGCAGATGCCATGCAAGTGATGGCCGTGGGCTTCACCGCTGCCTCCATCGCAGCCACCTTCGGACTATCCGTTCCAGAAGCCCTGCAAACCGGCACGCTGTTCTTCCTCGGCATGCTGATTGGTGCAGCCGTCTTTGGTAAGCTTGCGGACCGCTATGGCCGCCGCCGCATCCTCATCATCACCGTCGCCTGCGACGCGATCTTCGGGCTCTTGTCGGTTTTCGCACCGAACTTTGCGATCTTGCTGGGCCTGCGCTTTCTCACCGGCATCGCCGTCGGCGGCACGCTACCGGTCGACTACGCAATGATGGCCGAGTTCCTGCCGGCTAAAAATCGCGGGCGTTGGCTTGTCATGCTTGAAGGCTTTTGGGCGGTCGGCACTGTCGTCGTCGCCCTCGCCGCTTGGATCACCAGCATCTATTTCCCACAAGACGCTTGGCGCTGGATTTTCGCCGTCACCGCACTTCCCGCCCTTGTTGGGCTGGGCTTGCGGTTCTGGCTTCCGGATTCGCCAATGTATCTGCTCAACAGCGGCGATCGTGAGAGCGCGAAAACAGTTTTGAACCAAGTCCTTACCGCCAATGGGAAACCGGTCATGGCTGCCGAGGAGCAGCTTCATCTTCCGCCCAAGACCAAGGCACCGGGGCTTTTCTCTCCCGAGTTCCGCCGCCGCACCGTCATGATCCTCGTCTGCTGGTTCTTGGTCTCAGTTTCCTATTACGGCGTCTTTACGTGGATGCCAGCGCGCCTTGCTGAAGAAGGCTTTGGCTATGTGCGCGGCTATGGCTTCCTTGTTCTCGTCGCCTTGGCGCAAATTCCTGGCTACGCACTGGCCGCATGGGGCGTTGAAGCGCATGGCCGCAAACCAACGCTGATCAGCTTCCTGCTGCTCTCCGCTTTTGGCTGCCTGATGTTTGTCGTTGCCGGAGAAGCTTGGCTTATTGGCGCGTCCATTTTGCTCATGAGCTTTGCCCTCTTGGGAACATGGGGTGCGCTTTACGCCTTCACCCCCGAGCTTTACCCGACAGCCTCGCGCGCGACCGGCATGGGTGCAGCTGGCGCGATGGCCCGCCTCGGTGGGCTCTTGGCACCCTCGGCGGTCGCACTTGTCATTGCACAAGGCTTTGGCGTTGCCATTGGACTGTTCGCCGCGCTGCTGTTGCTGGCCGCTCTCGCCGGCTCTCTGATCGACAGCGAAACCCGTCAGGTCGCTTTGAACTAAGAGATAGGCGTGAGGGGCCGGACCTATACTGGCCCCTCCTCCTAACGCGAGCGCTTCGTTCTGCGCTTGCTCGCCAAATGCGGGGTTTTAAACCAGTGAAATGGTTTTTGAGCGAACTCCAGAAAAGCGAAGATCGTCGCGAGCCCAACCAACAGCCAATAGAACGGTAAAAGCAGTTGCGGCAGCATGAGCTGCATTTGGCCAGTCCGCCAGAGCCCCAAAATATTGGTGCCGACGGCCACGGCCTGCCCCAGCACCAAGACGACAACACACGCGAAAAACCACCCCTCCCCCAGCGGCGCAGCACCCTGTCCTGAAATCAACAGCGCGAAGACCGCCATCACGAAGGTGAGATGCAGCAGGGGCGAAATCAACATGCCGAGCAGCACGGCTTCAAAGATCAGCATGCGCACCAGCCCCAAGTCGCGCAGGAGCAAGTTGGGTCGTCGATTGTGCACAACAAAGGTCTGAATCCAGCCTTTGAGCCAACGCGTACGCTGTCCTAGCCACGGCCTAAAACTGGTTGGCGCATCCTCAAATGTCCGGCTATTGCTGGTTGCTGTGAGCAGGCCTCGCCGTGCCAACCGCACGCCCAAATCGGCGTCCTCGGTGACATTATAGGGGTCCCACCCGCCAATCTCGCGCAGCACATTCATGCGGAAGTGGTTCGATGTGCCCCCTAAGGGCATCACCATATTCCACTTGGCAAATGCGGGCAGAAGCACCGCAAATAGACCGGCATAATCCCCCGCAAACAGGCTCGGCAAAAACCGTCCATTGCCATTGCTGATGACCAGCCGGGCCTGAATGCACACAACGTCCGTTTGCCGCCGAAACTGGGCCACGACGCGCCGCAATTGATCAGGATCGGGACGATCCTCGGCGTCATAAACCACCACATATTCACCCGTGCAAAACGGCAATCCGAAATCCAAGGCCTTAGGCTTTGTGCGCGGTGCTGCGTCGGGCACGACAATCAGCGAAAACCGCGCATCACCGAGATATTTGCGCACCGCATCCACCGTCTCAGGAGAGCGGCTTTCAACGAGAAACATGATCTGCAGTTTCTCGCGCGGGTAATCGAGCCGCAGCAGATTTGCGCACAGCTGATCCACCATGCCCGCCTCGTCGCGCAGCGGCACCATCACCGTATAGATGGGCAAGTCATCCGGCCCCAATATGGGCTCAGCCGTAACGCCATGAGGGATAGGCGTAAAAATCGCTGCGAGCCGAATGCAACTGGGCAGGATGATCAACCACAGCCAGACCGGCAGGGCCCAAACGATCCCTGTCCAGGGCGCAATAGTCAGTGCCAACACCAGAATTGTGACCGTGATCACAACGCCTTCGCGGATTTTGCGGGTGAGATCGAGCTGCGCTGCCGCGTATGGCCACTTCCGCGTCAGCCTTTGCCGCGCGTCATCAAGCAAGTGCTCTTCATGCATCCCCACCAGCGCATCCCTTAGGGCTGCACTGGGGACGATAAGCAGTTGCCCCTTTATGCCCGGGTCAGCCTCCACCACCCGGGCCAGATGAAGAAAGGCGAAAAAGTCCGGGGCTGCAACGCCAAACTCCCTATCGAGCATTTTGAACCGCACCATGCGCAGGCTCGCGAACATCTCAACGCGCGGCTGGTCGTGAACGACATGGGCGACACGCGGCACAACATCAAAGAAGGCTAAGCCAACCCAGTGCGCAGCGCGGCTCATGATTTCCGCTGGGGCGATATCGAGGTGAACCGCGCACCAATGCATCGGGTCGACCTCTGTCATCAGAGCCGCCTCGAGTGCCGCTTTGGGCGTGTAATGCGTTTGCTTGGTTCCGATCAGCGCAGCCATGAGCTCAAGTGCTACACTCATTGCGCTCGTTCACACTCTAGCTATGTAGAGAGAGGAGCACCGGCGACGAGAAAGCCTCGATCTGCGCCCGAGAGGCGATGCAGACAAAAAGCACCGCACGCGCTGCCTCAGCCCACTCTCGCCATGCGTCTCCCTTCGCGCACGTCCTATACGGCGGCGCCAAAAGGGGAAGAATAAAAGGACTGCAGACTCGGTCAGGCGATACAGCCCCTCGCATCGATTCAGAAACACGATAAATCGCGCCCAATCGGCCCCAAGCGAGGTTCGCATCAGGATTGCTCCCAAAGCCAGACCGTAAAAACCAGTCTGCAGCAAGTTCTGTGTGCTGGTCTCGCCCGGGCTCAAAAAGCTGCCCTCAGCGATCCCAACGGAATTCGCGTTATGCGCATGGGCATCACTGCCCCACGCTGTAATTTCTATTTGGTCGGCGCCGAGTGAGCGCGCCTCTAGTCCGTAGTCGTTATTCTGGTGCCAAACTTCAAGGCAGTGCTGCGCACTTGAGGTCCGACAGGTGCCGCGTGTGGTTCGGGCTAGAACGTGACTATCCACTGAAAACGCCCCCGTCTCCGCGAAGGTCTCAGTAAATCACGTTGCGTCCGTTGGGGTATTGGGAGAACTCCCAAAATGCAACAAAAATAGTAGACTAAAGTGTAATGAGCTTGTGGCGTATCGCCTCGACCACAGTGTGAATGCGGTTATGCGTCCCCAAGCGCCGCTGCGCATTCTCGCAATGCTGGTTCACCGTGCGCACCGAAAGCGCAGTAATATCAGCAATTTCCGCCGCTGTTTTCCCTAAGGCCGCCCATTTGAGCACTTCGGCTTCGCGCTGGGTGATAGCCCGACGCTTGGGCAGTTGGTGACGTGACACATTTAGCTTGCGGATTTGCGCGTAAACATGAAGCGCTAGAAGATGCAGCTGGATTTGCCCGGCGCTATCGACGCTATCCTTCGGCCCGCCAAAGCTGGCAAAGCCCTGCACACCATTGGCCAATTGGATAGGAACACAATAGCCGTAGGCGATGCCATGCACCTTGAAATCATAGAGAACCTGTCCGCTCTCAGGCGAACGGTCTAACGGGGCCTCGCGCCAATCAAACGGCAGGTTTGTCGAAAAACAGTGTTGGACCACAGGATCGATATGAACATAGCGTTCCGACACATATCGGCTCAGCCATGTCTCGGGCCAGTTGCTGATCAGAACATACGGCTGAAAATCATGTCCGGGTGCAGGCACTCCTGCAAACATGAAGCTCGTCAGTTCAAATCGTTCTATTGCCTGAGAAACAGAAAGAGAAAGCTCTTCAAGCGTCTCTTTCTGCTTTAGATCGTCTATAGATACCAAGACGTGTTTAGTCATCTACGGCAGCCCCCGCCGTTGAACACACGCCCACTTATTCAGTATTTTTACCGCTTTGCAAGAGTATCACGGCGTACACGACAGATGTAATATTGTGTACGCCGCAAATTTATTTAGTTCTGAAATTGGTGAGGATTAAATCGATAGGCCGTCGAGCAGAACTCGCAAACAACTTCGATCTCGCCATCGACGGCCATTTCCTCACGATCTTCGTTGGTAAACGAAGTCGTCAACATGTCCTCGATCCGTTCCACCGAGCATGAGCAGCGTTCAACCAGTGGCATCGCCGGAAATACACGCACGCCGGTCTCGTGATAGAGACGGAACAGCAGACGTTCTGGCGACACGTCAGGATCGGTCAGCTCCAGATCGCTGACGCTCTTGAGCATAACCTGCGCTTCATTCCAGCCGTCACCGGCTTCGCGTTCGATTTCAACTTCGTCGAATGCGCCGTCGCCGGGCAGATCCTTGACGCCAAGGCCATGCTCGGGAAGGTGCTGGATCAGCATGCCACCAGCGCGCCAACGCGTGCGCACATCGCCTTTGGTGGTGATCTGGGAAACCGCCAAACGAACGCGCGTCGGGATCTGTTCGGACTGCATGAAATAGGTGTGCGCCACCTCTTCGAGCGAGCTGCCGTCGAGGGCAACAATGCCCTGATAGCGCTCGGTGTGCTGGCCCTGATCAATAGTCATCGCCAAATGACCCTTGCCCAACAGCTCAGCGGCGCTGGTCCTGCCTTCTTCAGCCGCCTTGACCAGCATCTCTTGGTCAAAGCGCGCATAGCCACGCATGCCATCAGGCGCATCAAAGTCGACGACGATCAGATTGACTGGACCATCGGTTTGGGTCTGCAAAATAAAGCGCCCCTCAAACTTCAAAGACGAGCCGATGAGGGCAGACAAAACCACCGCTTCGCCGAGAAGGCGCGCCACTGGCAGCGGATAGTTATGGCGCGACAAGATCATATCGATCGCCTCGCCCAGACGCACGGCGCGGCCGCGCGTATCCAGATTTTCCAGTGTGAACGGCACAACAGCATCATCGCCAGTTTCAGGGCGATCCAGGCCCATGGCGGCCAGAAGGTTCTCGTTCTGCTTGGGGTCGTTCGTCATGATCTTGGTCTTTCCTAAGGCTAGGACTTTTAGGATTTTCGTCCCGACGGCCCTTGAAACAATCGCCCCGCACACTGCTGAGCCCTCGCGAAACATCGCGATAAGCCCGCACCGCGCGGGGGACAATAATTGGCTTTTCAGACTTGCGTCAGATTAGTTGGTCGTCACACCGAATGCCCAGCAGAGCACTGCCTTCTGAGCATGGAGACGGTTTTCGGCCTCATCAAACACCACCGACTGCGGGCCATCGATTACCTCATCGGTAACTTCATCGCCGCGGTGAGCCGGAAGACAGTGCATGAACAAGGCGTCTTTATTCGCCAGTGACATTAGATTGGTGTTCACTTGGTAAGGTTTCAAGACCCGGCGACGCTCGGCAGCATCGGTATCGCCCATCGACACCCATGTGTCGGTGATGATCAGGTCAGCGCCTTCAACAGCTTCGCGCGGATCTTCAATCAAGCGCACCTTGCTCCCGGCACGCTTAATGTCGTGCATCAGGTCCTTTTCCGGGCTGTATTCATCCGGAACGGCAATGGTCAACTCGCACCCGAACACTTCAGCCGCGTTCACCCACGAGTGAAGCACGTTGTTGCTGTCACCAACCCAAGCCACTTTCGCGCCACTGATGTCACCGCGATGTTCTTCAAAGGTCATCAAATCAGCCATGATCTGGCATGGATGCGCGCGACGCGTCAGACCGTTGATCACCGGAACGGTAGCATTTTCGGCAAGTTCGAGCAGATCAGCATGGGAGAGGATGCGGATCATGATCGCGTCGACATAGCGGCTCATCACGCGTGCCGTGTCGGCCAAGGTTTCTTCCCGCGAAAGCTGCATTTCCTGGCCAGACAGCATGAGCGTCTCGCCGCCAAGCTGGCGCATGCCAACGTCAAAGCTGACGCGCGTGCGGGTCGACTGGCGTTCAAAGATCATTGCCAGGACTTTGTCCTTGAGCAATTGCGGGCGATCGCCGTCTTTCATGCGCGCCTTAAGAGCATGCGCCTGATCGAGCATGCTGCGCAGCTCGGAGTATTCGAAATCATCGATCGAGAGAAAATGGTTCTGGGTGCCGGTCGTCATGAGGCCGGAGTCCTTTATATCACTTATAGGCGTACGTGAGCGAAGCGCTGCCATGATAAGTCATGGCAGCTAACAGATGCTTGTCAGCGTCCTCGCCGTCGCCCAAAATGATAGAAAGTCAGATAATTCATGACCCGGATGCTACGTTGGCAGCATTCTCTGCTTCAATGGCATCAAATGCCGCGCTCAGCTTGCCGATAGCTTCCACAATATCCTCTTCGGTGAGGATCAATGGTGGCAACAAGCGCAAAACATTATCACCCGCACCAATGGTCAGCATCTGATGGTCGTCACGCAGACGCGCCACGAAGTCACGGACTGGCGGGGTAATTTTGATACCAGCAAGTAGGCCCTTGCCGCGCAGTTCCAGAACATATTCTGGGTATTTCTGAGCCAACTGCTGCAAGTGCCAAGCGAGGCGCTGGCCCATCTGCGCAACATTTTCCATAAAGCCCGGAGCCGTCACACGGTCCAAAACGGCGTTACCGATGGCACAAGCCAAAGGATTGCCACCATAGGTCGAACCGTGAGTGCCCGGCACCATCGAGGCCGCAGCCTTCTCGGTTGCCAAACATGCGCCCAGTGGGAAACCACCACCGATTGCCTTAGCGACCGCAACGATGTCTGGCGAAATGCCAGCCCATTCATGTGCAAAGAAGCGACCTGTACGGCCAAAGCCACACTGGACCTCGTCAAAGATCAGCATCAAGCCGTTTTCGTCACAGATTTTACGCAGCCCCTGCAGGAACTCCGAAGTCATGGCCGTTACGCCGCCTTCGCCCTGTACTGGCTCAATAAGAATAGCAGCCGTTGCGGGGCCGACGAGCGCGCGCACCGCATCAAGATCGCCGGGGGCGGTGTGGACAAAGCCTGGAGCCGCCGGGCCAAAGCCTTCGATATAGGATGGGTTGCCGCCAGCAGCGATTGTGCCCAGCGTCCGACCATGGAATGCGCCGGTGAAGGCGATGACTTCATAGCGCTCTGGGTGGCCGTTGGAGAACTGATAGTGCCGTGCGGTTTTGATGGCGCATTCCAGCGCTTCCGCACCCGAATTGGTAAAGAACACGCGGTCGGCAAAAGTCATGTCGACGAGACGCTGACCAAGGCGTTCCTGCTCCGGAATGGAGAAGACGTTGGAGGTGTGCCAGATCTTTTCGGCCGCAGACTTCAGCGCACCAACCAGATGCGGGTCATTATGGCCGAGGACGTTCACGGCAATGCCGGAATGGAAGTCGAGATATTCGCGGCCGTTCTGATCGTACAGTCGCATGCCTTCGCCCCGCTCGAAGGCGAGTTCAGACCGGGCATAGGTACCGTATAGCGCAGACATGGCGATTATCCTCAGATTTTGGAGGTGTTGCTGGAGCACCGTGGCAAACCTGCCACAAACGGCAAAAACGCACGGACCCCGGAAACTAAATAGGGATGCGAATTAGGCGAGATTTGTCCGTAAAGTCAATGTTTGCAGTGCAAGTGTCTGATTTGACTCAACGAATGTTAGCGATTTTTTAACCACTGAATAAACGGGGAAAATCCCGCCCAACTCTTGATCCTGATTCAGCCCCTGTCGTAGTATCTGAGACATCGGGAGCACGATATCTCGTGTGGCGGACCCGGCAAGCATACGAGCCCTAGAGTCGAACTGGCTGCTAATGCCGTATTGGCAGCTCAATGAAGGATTCTGTTTTGACAGTAGCATCAGGAGCACAGGCCGTTGGCTGGACTGACGATCGCGTCGAACTGCTGAAAAAGCTTTGGATGGACGGCCTGAGTGCCAGCCAGATTGCCGGAGAACTCGGTGAAGGCGTTACGCGCAATGCCGTGATTGGCAAGGTCCATCGCCTCAAGCTTTCAGCTCGCGCTAAGCCAACCAACACTGCTCCCCGCGCCCGTCCGGCAGCGGCTCGTCCAGCGGCGCCTCGCCGCGTGGCCGCTCCAGCAGCAACCCCGATCAGCACCATGGCTCCCAAGCCACGCCCAGCAGCTACAATGCCGCGCCCACAAGTTATGGGTGCGACTGCACTGGCGATTGAGCCGCAGATGGAAGCGGAACTTTATACCGCTCCGGCAGCCGCCGAACTCTTCATCCCTGAAGACAAGCGCCTCAGCCTCCTGCAGCTCAATGAACATACCTGCAAGTGGCCGATCGGTGATCCGCTGACTAAGGATTTCTACTTCTGTGGTCAGCACAGCCTGGAAACCGGCCCATACTGCGAGTTCCACTCGCGTCGTGCCTATCACCAGTTGGAAAAGCGCAAGCGCTAATCCCAAAAGACTAAAGACACAGGGCGCTCCGAGCGCCCTTTTTCTTTGCCTTAAATTCTCGGGTGGCATGTCGCGGCACAGGTCCCGGTCGCGCCCGCCCCCCTCAATGGCCATGCAGACAATAAAAAAGGCGCACGAGGCGCCTTTCTTGTTCGTCTTGGTCATTTGCTTAGGGCAAGTAGATTTCCACCCGCAGGCCTTCGCCTTCTGCGGCGCGCGAGCGGATCGCAATCTGACCGCGATGGCGCTGGACGATATGCTTGACGATGGCAAGACCCAGGCCCGTGCCCTTCTTCTTACGGCTCGCTTCAGCATCAATGCGATAGAAGCGCTCCGTCATCCGCGGCACTTGTTCTGGCTCAACGCCAATGCCACGGTCGACCACAGACACCAAATAGCGCGCACCCAAACGATTGACCGGCATCAGCGTGACATCGACATATTTGCCGGACGCGCCGTATTTGATGGCATTATCGATGAGGTTCTCAAACACCTCATAGAGCTGCCCGCGGTCGCCAGTTGTCACCGCAGCGTCTTGTGGCAGGCTCAGTCGCACCTCCACCTCAGCCGCGTCGGCAATCCCTTGCAGCCCCTCGCGCACTTCACGCAAAAGCCCAGAGAGATCAACGGACCCGGTGGGCAAAACATGCTGATGCATTTCGATACGCGATAGCGACAGCATATCATCAATCAGGCGGCTCATCCGATCCGCCTGAGCGCGCATAATGCCAAGGAATTTTTCTCTCGCTACACTATCATTGGCCGCAGGGCCGAGTAGGGTATCGATGAACCCCATGAGCGACGCTAAGGGCGTCCGCAACTCATGGCTGGCATTGGCGATGAAGTCCGAGCGCATCGCGTCCACACGCTTAAGCTCAGTCAGGCTCTGGAAGGTAATGAGCAACTGACGGTCTTCGTCTGCGAACCAGTTCACATTGGCGATCTGCAAGGGCGCAACGACAACACGATCCCATGTTTCCGAAGGCACGGTTTCGTGCAGTTCAAAGCTGCGCGTTTCGCCGGTCTTGAGCGCGCCATCGATGGCCGCAATCAATTCTGGGTTGCGCAAGCCCAAGGTCAAAACCTTGCCGGGCTGCATTCCTGGGTACTGCCGTCCCACCGCGTCATTGCGCAGAATAACAGTCCCACGGCGATCAATCGTCAGCGCCGGGTCGGCCAGGGCATTGACCACCGAGGCCATGCTGCCGACGGGCTTGTGTGGGGCCGCGACGGGGACCTCAACGGTCTTGGTCACTGTCAGCGTGCGCACAGGCAGGAAGACCACAAAGAGCAGCAGGAGCCCAATGCCGACCATCGCCAGATCTAGGCGCAGTCCGCCCAGCATGGCAAAAATTGCGGTGACGAAAGTTGCGGCGATCAGCAGCGGGCCATAGGTCACCAACCTCGCTGCGATAGCTTGGATGGCAGGCGCGTCTTCTGCTTGTTGGTCGTACATGTTTGGCCGGGGACTCACGTTTGCATACCCACCTCTTGCGTGGGACCGAGCTTTCTATCACGCTCTATTTGACAATGGAGCGACAGCACGATGAGCGATGATCTCGACGGCTTTGATATCAACAATCCAGAACTCCCGCGCAGCATAAAGAAAGCAGCATTCTCGTCTGGCAGCTTTCCTTATCAAGATAAGCTAGGCGACGAGGAATACACAGAGCAGATGTATGCTCTGCAGAAACAACTTGTCCTGCATCAGGCGTTTATGAACAAGGCCAAGACGAGAACAATTGTTATTTTCGAGGGTCGAGACGCAGCCGGCAAGGGAGGAACGATCGAGCGGTTCGTTGAGAACCTCAATCGTCGCTACAACATGGTTGCTGCTCTTCCTAAGCCGAGCGACCGTGAAGCCACCCAATGGTACTTTCAACGTTACATCGACTGGTTTCCGGCGGCCGGAGAGATGGTTCTTTTTGATCGCTCTTGGTACAACCGCGCCGTTGTCGAGCCGGTGATGGGGTTTTGTACTCCAAAACAGACCGAAAATTTTCTGGATGAGGCGCCCGAATTCGAGAAGCGCCTGACCAATGACGGCATCAAAATTTTCAAGCTCTGGCTGAGCATTGGCCGGGAAATGCAGCTCAAACGCTTCCATGATCGCCGCCATGATCCGCTCAAGCAATGGAAGCTATCGCCGGTCGATTTGAAGGCGCTGAACAAGTGGGATGAATATTCTGCTGCCCGCGACGAAATGCTCCGGCGCACTGATAGCAAACACGCGCCTTGGACGATCATTCGCGCCAATGACAAAAACCGTCTGCGCCTCAATGCTATACGCACCGTGCTGCACGGCTTGGACTATGACGGCAAAGACACCAAAGAGATCGGCAAGATCGACACTAAGCTCGTGCTCAGTGTCGACGAGTTTTTGTCGCTCAAAGGCGAGTAAAAAAAAGGCCCTCCCGGTGATCCCGAGAGGGCCTTTGGGTTTGGCGCTGATTAGAACGCCCATTCACCCTTGCGCATTACCGGCTCGCTCGACCCGTCGGCATTAACCCCGTCAATGTCGATCTGGTCCGAGCCGATCATCCAGTCGATGTGGATGTTGGACGCATTGCCACCGCGCGCCGCGATCTCGTCCTTGGACAGGCTCTTTCCGTCCACGAAGCAATCGGCATAGCACTGGCCCTGCGCGATGTGGCACGAGGCGTTCTCGTCGTAGAGCGTGTTGAAGAACAGAATGCCCGAAGCCGAGATCGGCGAGGAATGCGGCACCAGCGCAACTTCGCCGAGGTGGCGCGCGCCTTCGTCGGTGTCGAGAACCTTGTTGAAGAGGTCCGCGTTCTTGGCCGACTTGAACTCCACCAGACGCCCGTTTTCGAAGCGCGCCTGCATTTCTTCGATCAGCGCACCATTGTGGCTCAGCGGCTTAGTGCCCGCGACATAGCCTTCAGCACGCAGCTTATGCGGGGTGGTGAACACTTCTTCGGTCGGAATATTGGGGTTGCAGGTCACGCCATTCTTGGCTTCCGACGCGCCGCCCTTCCACTTATGACCGTCGGCCAGACCGATGGTCAGGTCGGTGCCGGGACCGGTGTATTTGAGCGAAGCGAAGTTCCTTTCGTTCAGCCAAGTGTAGCGACGCTTGAGGTTGGCGTTGTGCTCTTTCCAAGCGCCGATCGGATCGGCCTGATCCACACGGCTCGCCTTAAAGATGGCGTCCGCCAGCTTTGCGATTGCTTCTTCTTCGCTATCATTGGGGAAGACGAGCTTGGCCCAAGCGGGCGTTGGGTAGGAAACAATGTTCCAGTTGATGTCAAAGCCGGTGATCAGCTCCATCGCTGGCTTATAAGCCGCCGAATTGGCCCGCATAGCGCGCGAGACCTTGTCCGGGTCTTGGCCGGCAAGCATCATCGGATTGTCGCCCGAGATCGCGAGGCGCGCAGCGTTCTTCTTATAAGCCTCGGCCATGCCCGAATAGAGCCAGCCAGCGCTGTGATCAAAGCTGGCATCATTGCCATAGCGATAGCGTGCCAAGGTCGCTTCTTCATCGGAGTAGATGGTCGTGACCAAACCGGCACCGGCCTTATAGGCGTGCTCGGTGATGCGGCGCACCAGTGGCGCTGCTGTCATCGGCGCAGTGATAACCAGATCCTGCCCTTCAGCAAGCTGCAGACCCACTTTGATTGCGACTTCGCCGAGCTTGTCGAGCTTGACCGGATCGATGGGAGAATTGCTCACGGGGAGTGCCTTCGTCTTTTGAATCGTTGGGGGGAGCCTACTGCTCTCGCGCCAACAACGCCACACTTCGAAATCGGAAAATTTGTTGACTTAAATCAAAGTTTCGAGGGCTCGGGAGGTTCAAACCAAGGACATCTAAACCACGGAGTAAAGCCATGAGCATGACAGTCTTAATCGTTGGTGTTCTTGCATTTTTTGGTACTTTTGCCGGTGTAATCGGCTATGTGCAGTACCAGACGCGTGGCATGGCAGCACCGGGTTCGCTGCCAGTTCAATAAAGTTCAACTTCGCTGTTCGGGGGGACGGCGATGAGAGTGGGGTGGGCCGGCTCTGTGCCTGCAGGGCCTGACGCTAACCTGCGCCCCGCCCCACTCACCTTTATTGTGACACGGTTGCATCACCAGCCGATCAGAAAATTTCAGCCACTTGGCAGCGACATCGGGTTGTTCTAGAACCCGGTGTCGCTTCATTCTTTTTAAGGGAGACGTCTGATGAACTCATCTGTGTATCGCTCCCTTCCGGGAATTAGCTTCCGCTAAGACGCCCCGGCCGGGCATGTTTAATGCCCACTTCTTCCCAATTTTCCCAGCAGTCCGATTGGCCCTCTGGCCTCCCGTCTCTTTCGGTCCCCGACTGCTCATTCAAAATTCCGTTTTGAGGAACCGACGCCGGAGAGCGGGGTCGGTGGACGCAAATGACTCGCAAGAAACTCGATTTCCGAGCGGACGCTTTTAGAAACGTGCTGGGGTTCACCTTCCGGCATTGGAAAGGCCAACCGGTTCGCATTGCTACAATCATGGGTCTCGTCATGCTGGCCACTTTGGCCGAAGCGATGAGCCCAATCTTTGCTGGCCGCCTCGTGGATGCGGTCGCCGGTCAAGGCAATGACGCGGTCACAGCCGCGATCACGGCCTTCGTGACGATGAGCAGCCTTTATCTGTTCTCCGTCATCATGCGGCAGCTGACGTTTTTCAACATCATCAAGCTGACGCTCAAAATGATGGGCGAAATCGCCTCGAGCGCCTTCCATCGCGTCCAGCGCTTCTCGACCGATTGGCACGCCAACAGCTTTGCCGGCTCAACCGTCCGCAAGATCACGCGCGGCATGTGGGCGCTCGATCTGATGAACGACACTCTGCTCGTGGCACTCGTCCCTTCGCTCACCATGCTGGTTGGCGCGACCATTATTCTGGGTCTGCAGTGGCCAGTGATGGGCCTGCTCGTTGGCGTTGGCTCCATTATCTACATCACCGTCACGCTGACCCTCTCCACCGGCTACGTTGCCCCTGCGGCAACGCTGGCCAATGCCTGGGACACCCGCATGGGTGGCGCTCTTGCCGATGCGGTCAGCTGCAATTCGGTGGTCAAGGCCTTTGGCGCTGAACACCGCGAGGAAAATCGCCTCTTGGGCGTTATTCGCAAGTGGGACAGCCGCACCCGTCGCACATGGCAGCGCGGCACCATCAATGGTGGTGTGCAGGGCCTGATGATGGCGATGATGCAGACCGCCATTCTGGGCCTTGTCATCTGGCTGTGGACGCAAGGGGAAGCAACCCCGGGCGACATCGCTTTTGTGCTCTCGATGTTCTTCCTGCTCTCGGGCCATTTGCGCGACGTGGGCCACCACATCCGCAATCTGCAGAAGTCGGTCAACGATATGGAAGAGCTGGTCAATCTCTATAGCCAGGCGCTCGGCATTGATGACAAGCCCGGTGCTACGCCCATCAAGATCACCGAAGGCGCGATCGCATTCAACGACGTGCGCTTCCAGTATGGCTCGCATCAAACCCCGCTGTACGACAATTTCTCGGTGTCGATTAAGCCGGGCGAACGGGTTGGCCTCGTGGGGCACTCGGGCTCGGGCAAGACCACTTTCGTCAAGCTGATCCAGCGCCTTTATGACGTCAACGGTGGTTCTGTGACCATCGATGGTCAGAACATTGCCGAGCATCAACAGGCTTCGCTCCGTGCGCAACTCGCTATCGTTCAGCAAGAGCCGATCCTCTTCCACCGCACTCTGGCAGAAAACATCTCTTATGCGCGCCCCGGCGCAAGCTTGAGCGAAGTGATGGAAGCGGCCAAGCAGGCCAATGCGCACGACTTCATCATGCGTCTGCCCAAGGGCTATGAGACCATGGTGGGCGAACGCGGGGTGAAACTGTCGGGCGGCGAGCGTCAGCGCGTTGCCATCGCACGCGCATTCCTAGCAGATGCACCCGTGCTGATCCTCGACGAGGCCACCTCCAGCCTCGACAGTGAAAGTGAAGTGATGATCCAGGAGGCGATGGAGCGTCTCATGGAAGGGCGCACCACTTTGGTGATCGCGCACCGCCTCTCCACCGTTCGGGCGCTCGATCGTCTGTTGGTTTTCGACAAGGGCGAGATCGTTGAAGAAGGGAGCCACAATTCCCTCATCCGCCTCGACGGCGGCATCTATCGCCGTCTCTTTGAGCGGCAGGCGCTAGAACTCACCAAAGGCCTAATCGACTAATAAAAAGGGCACCCTCAGGTGCCCTTTCTCATTCTTAGAACATGCGGTCGCCAGCGGCCTCGATATAGGCCGTTTCCTCAGGCGTATTCTTGCGTCCCAATGCGGCGTTGCGCTTGGGGAAGCGACCGAATTTGGCGATCGTATCGCGGTGCTCTTTCATGAAGTTGAGCGTGCCTTCGTCGCCATAAAGTCCGTAAAGGCGAACGCCTTCATCCTGAACGACAAGGCTTTCTGCGTGCATATGCGGCATATAGAAAAACGTCGCCCAAGCATGGTCCACCGCGTCATCTGCGCCAGCGGACACGGCCTCTTGGGCGAGCGCCAGTGCCATCTTGTCCTGCGCAAAAGCCTCAGGCTTGCCGCGATGCAATTGGCGGGAGAACTGGTCGAGCACAATAATCTCAGCCAAGCGGCCTTCAGGCGTTTCGCGCCAGTGCCACGCTTCCCCGCGCGCCACTTCGGCGTGGAGTTCTGTGAACCGCGCCGCTAGCTTTTCGTCAAAGGCAGGATCGCCGCCAAACCAATCTTTCGGCCCATGCTCGACGAACCAGAAATCGAGTACGGCTTTTGCATCCTGCATGAAAACGCTCCTAGGCAATGAAATTGGACCACCTTCATATCGAAGATGGTCCAACGGGTCATTAAGCAACGAGTTCGAGACGGATGCGGTTGCCGAAGGGGTCTTGGGTCTCAAGATCATTTCCGACCACTGCAACCGGAGCCCCTGCCTTTTCAAGGCGCGCCTTGAGTGCGGCAAGGCTATCGGCATCCGGCAGACGGATGGTGAACCATTTCAGACCGGCAGCGCCCGCTGGGGGCAGCGGTGCATTTGGCCCCGCCCAGACGTTAAACGCCAGACTGTGGGGCATGTAGTCGAGACCAACATCCCCCATCCCATAGGAGTGGATCAGCAAGAACCCGGCAAAGCCGACGACGTCACGATAGAAGTCCATCGCCTTGTTGAGATCATTGACATGAACATGGACGTGACCAATGCGCGTGCCCGCAGCCATGCGTGGCAAAAGCACAGGGTTGCTGCCAAGCTCGCCAAGAAGACCATCAAGATCAATCGGGTCGCGGCCAGAATGGAGCTTGCCATCGGTGGTGACAGCATAGGACTCGCCCTTATCGGGGTCGTTCAACGTGCCGCGCCATGGTGTTTCAAGCGTAATCTCGACGCCATTCCCATCCAGATCCCAGAGATAGATGGCTTCCGAGACAAGGTGGTCGGTCGGCGAAATGCGGACATTGCGCTGCAGCGCACGAACCGCCATCTGCGCCAGTTCTGCGCGCGACACGACATGCAGCGCAACGTGATAGAGGCCGATTGTGCGTGGCACGACCGGGCGATTGGCCCCGGTTTCAAGGACAATCAATGGAACCCCGCCCGCGCCGAGGGTGAGCAGATTGCCCTCTTCCGAGATCAAATCGAGCCCAACAACATCCTGCCAGATGGCAAGAGCCTTGTTGCGTTCGGTAACGGCGATATGGACGGGACCAAGCGTCGTGGTCAGCGGAAGCACCGGCTTGGAGCGAACATTAGTCTGGACAGATGCGTCGATCATTTCGTGCCTCCTTCGGCAAAATCATTGACCCTGATGTAGTCCGTTCCGGCGTTCACACAAAGCGGCCGTCGCCGAAGGCTTCGTTCGATAGACTGTATCCAATCATATTCACCACAGACGTTTTACCGTCACGGCGCATCAAAAGGGGAGATCAAGCGCAAGTCCGCCAGAAGCGCGTCCCGCGCGATCACACCGATGCTGCCGGAGCGTCTCTGTGTCTCTTGGTTGAGGCGCACGACGACATAGGTCTCCTGTCCCTTTTGCGCCCACCCAACATACCAGCCCCAGCCCCTCGCGTAATCAAAGCTTTGGTCGGCGCGACGAGGATAGGCCGAGCCGGTTTTGCCATAAACAGCCCAACCATTGACGGTGCCACCGGGCTGCACCAGCGCACGGGCATTCGCCTGTGCCTGCGCGCTCACGGGAAGCTGGTTCTTTAACAGATCGAGCAGAAAGCGAGCCTGATCGCGCGGCGAGATGAGCAGTGAGGAGGACACCCAAGCGCGGTCGAGACCATTGTTCTCGCCCTCATCGCCAGAAAAATCGGCATTCCCATAGCCAAAGCTGCGCGCATAGCGGGTGAGAACCTCTGGGCCGAGAAAGCGGGCTATGCGCTGGGAATACCAGAGCGTTGAATTGATCATCCATTGGGTCGGATTGGTGTTTTCTTGCCAATTGGCGCCCCAATCGGGATCGCCTTTGAAAAACTCCAGAACCGGCTCCTTTGGAGATTTGATAAAACCCGCGTCGAACCCCATCACCGCGAGAGGGACTTTAAAGGTCGAAGCAGGCGTGACTGGCGTCGTGCAATCGCCGCGCTCAAAGACAATCGCGCCGGTCTGCACATCGCTCACCAGCGTGCACACCTCTTTGGCCTGGGCAGGAGCCCAAAGTGCCAACACCACGATCAATGATAGTATAATGCGCATACGCCCCTCCACAGCCGGCCTCAAAAACGAATGACAAAAGCGACAGAAGTAGGACCAGAACCAGTGCCGACACTTGGGCCAAGGTTTTTCATGCGCCCAGCTGTGGTCGTTGCGCCTGCCCTGCTTGGCGTCACCCTGCTCATCAACGGTGTTGGCGGAATTATTGTCGAGACTGAGGCCTACGCACCCGACGATCCCGCGTCGCACAGTTTTCGTGGTCCCACACCGCGCAACCAAGCCATGTTCGGCCCACCGGGGCACGCCTATGTCTACCGCATCTACGGCATGCATTGGTGCCTTAACTTTGTCTGCGAAAGCGGCCACGCCGTCCTTATTCGCGCTCTTAAACCCACCACCGGGATTGAGATAATGGCCGAAAGGCGCGGCACCACTGTCACCAAGCAATTGTGCTCGGGCCCGGGAAAGCTGGCGCAGGCATTGGGGGTGACCAAAGCTCTCGATGGGGCGCCGCTATGTGCCCCAAATGCCCATTTGGTGCCCACCGACGAGCCCATAAATGCCAGCACTGGGCCTAGAATTGGCCTATCAAAGGCCATTGAGGTGCCATGGCGTTTCGGGCTCATGGGCTCCCCCTTCTTGAGCCGCCCTTTCCCCAAGTCGTAATGCATCGCTTCGGGCTGCAATCTGGGCATGATCCATCACAAGGCCGCTGCAAGTGTTGCCACCCAGACTCACCCGTGATTCAAGGGTGACGTGGAAGCCATTGAGTCTCATGATCTGTTCTCGCCCCAACGCCAGCAGCGCCCGACGCCGCTCGCCGTTCTGCGCGATATATTCGGGCACAAGAACTTCCGGGGCCAGCAAGGCGATGTGATCGAACACGTCGTTGGCGGGGGCGATGCAGTCGTTCTCTTCCCAACTGGCGCTGGTAAATCAATGTGTTACCAGATCCCAGCCATCTGCCGCCCCGGCGTTGGCATTGTCGTTTCCCCCCTCATCGCCCTGATGCGCGATCAAGTGGAAGCGCTCAAACAAGCCGGTGTCGCGGCCGCCGCCTTGAACTCCTCCCTCACGGCTGAAGAATCCGCTGAAGTGCGCAGAAAGCTGCGACGCGGCGAGTTGGACCTGCTCTATGTGGCGCCCGAACGCGTGGCCACACCGGGCTTTGCGCAGATGCTGGGTGATTGTGAAATCAGCCTATTTGCCATCGACGAAGCCCACTGTGTGAGCCAATGGGGCCATGACTTCCGCCCTGAATACCGCGAACTCATTCATTTGGTTGAGCTTTTTCCGGGCGTACCGCGTATCGCGCTGACCGCGACAGCCGACCCGTCGACCCGCGAAGACATTATCGAACGCTTGGGGCTTGAGCAGGCCGAGGTCTTCACCACCAGCTTTGACCGCCCCAATATCTCCTACTCGATTGTCGAGCGCGATAAGGCGCGCGAGCAGCTTTATGATTTCCTCTCCAGCCATCGCGGCGAAAGTGGCATCGTTTATTGCCTCAGCCGCGCCAAGGTTGAAGACCTGGCCGATTGGCTAGAGCGTAAGGGGATCAAGGCTTTACCCTATCATGCCGGGATGAGTTCCGACCGCCGCAGCGCCCATCAGGACGCCTTCCTCAAGGAAGAAGGCCTTTGTCTCGTGGCCACCGTGGCCTTTGGCATGGGCATCGATAAGCCCGACGTGCGCTACGTGGCGCATATGGATTTGCCCTCATCTATCGAGGCTTACTACCAGGAAACCGGCCGCGGCGGACGCGATGGCCAGCCCGCCGACGCCTGGATGAGCTATGGCATGGCCGATGTGGTGCAGCGTCGCCGGATGATCGACGAAGGCAATGCGCCCGACGAGATCAAACGCCTAGAGCATAGCAAACTCAATGCCTTGCTCGGAGTTTGCGAAACTGCAGGCTGCCGTCGACAAGCCATTCTCAACCACTTCGGCGAAGCCCATCCGGGCAAATGCGGTAATTGCGACACCTGCCGCTCACCGGTCGAAAGTTGGGACGGCACCGAGGCCGCGATCAAGGCTTTGGCCGCGATCTATCGGACCGGCATGCGGTTCGGCGCGGCCCATGTGATCGATGTGCTGACGGGCAAAGAAACCGAGAAAATCCAACGCTTTGGCCATCAGCACCAAAAGGTTTTTGGTCAAGGCAAAGAGCTCGACGCCAAAAGCTGGCAGTCCGTTCTCCGCCAGTTGACGGCGCAAGGTCTGATCATCGTCGACCACGCCAACCATGGGGCGCTGACACTCTCCGAAAATGCAGGGCTGGTATTTAAGCGCGAACGCACGGTGATCCTGCGCAAGGACCGCCCGAAGAAGGCCCTTGAGGTTCGCCGTTCGCTGCAAAAGGCGGTTGAGCTACCAGCCGAATGCCAGCCCCTATTTGACGCGCTGCGCGAAGAGCGCCTGCGCCTCGCCAAGCTGCAAGGCGTTCCACCATATGTGATTTTCCATGACGCGACGCTTCGCGCCATGGCTCTCGCACGGCCTACACACCCTCATGATATGCTGAACCTTCCCGGCGTTGGCCAAGGCAAGCTTGATCGGTATGGCGAAGACTTTTTGGCGGTCGTTCGCGCTAACATTTAAAACCACGGCCAGTTCGCAAATCCAAAGCGTCTCGGCGCAATTCGAGAAGGTGTTCTATGGAATTGGGCAAGAGCGGCAAGGGTAGTCGGCTCCAGATCGTGGACGTCGCGCGCGGCGTAGCGATCATCGCTATGGTCATCTACCACCTCTTCTGGGACCTCTCTTACTTTCGCATCTTCCCAGTTGACGTAGGCTATGACCCGGGGTGGGTGTTTTTCGCGCGGTCCATACTGTTTACATTCATGTTTCTGGTCGGCGTAGGGCTGGTCTTGGGCCATGGAACGGGTGTGCGTTGGCGTTCATTTTGGAAGCGCTGGGCCTTTGTGGCCGCAGGTGCGGCCATCATAACCGTTTCCACCTACTTCACTTTTCCCGACACCTTCGTCTATTTCGGCGTTCTCCACGCTATAGCTGCCGTCAGTGTTTTGGCGCTGCCGTTCCTCTTCACGCCACTCTGGCTGACTGGACTGGCAGGGCTCATCATCGCAATCCTGCCCTTCGTTTTCACCAACCCCTTCTTTGATCAGAAGATCACCAGCTGGATCGGATTTTCTGCGGTACCGCCTCCGGCGAATGATCTCGTCCCCCTGTTTCCATGGCTCGGCGTTGCGCTGCTCGGCGTAGCAGCGATGCGGTCTATCCGCGCCAACGAATGGGACGCTCGCTTGGCGCAACTCAACTCAACCGCTGCTGTCGCTCGAGGGCTGGCCTTCTTGGGCCGCTGGAGCCTTCTTATCTATCTGCTGCATCAACCTATTTTACTGGGCGTATTGACGCCTCTCGCTGGGGCATTAGGGACACAGGAGGCGGCCCGGGAGATTGAGTTTTTGTCGGCCTGTCAGACCACCTGCGAAACCAATGGCACGACGGCTGAACAATGCGCCATCTACTGCCAATGTGGGCTCGCAGGTATCGAGCGCGACCAGCTTTGGGACCCGATTTATTCCGGCGTTTTCAATGACGAACAGCAAGACAATCTTGATGCAAACAATCGCCAGTGCTCGGTGCTGATCTATCCGGAGTTGGAGGGAACGCTACCCGAATTGTGAGGTTCTTTTGTGGGCGGCGTGTCAGCCCCCTCACCCGACCCCTGGCCGACCAAACCTCAACACCGTCCTTACCACCAGATCAAGTCGGGTGATGACGGGGTTGAGGGGGCGGGGCGGTACGGGACGTTCGCGGCGGCTAAGTGCTTGCCGCTTTGGCATTGGCGGAAGCGACCAGTTCGTCGGGAATGTCGTCGAAGCTGGCGTAGTTCATATTGTAGAGCTTTGAGTACAGCCCACCCAACTCCATGAGCTGGTTGTGATTACCCTCTTCGATCTTTTCGCCGTTTTGCAACACGATGATGCGGTCAGCGCCACGGATGGTGGCAAGGCGATGGGCGATAACCATGCCTGTGCGACCCTTGAGCAAGATTTCGAGCGCCTTTTGGATTTGGCGTTCGGTGTAGCTGTCGATATTGGCGGTCGCCTCGTCGAGGACGAGAATTTTCGCATCGGCCACTAGCGCGCGGGCAAAGCTGAGCAATTGGCGTTGGCCGAGTGAAAAGTTTGAGCCTCGTTGTTCCAACGGGGTGTCATAGGCTTCAGGAAGACGAGCGATAAAATCATGCGCGCCGACGGCTTTGGCAGCGGCAATGACGTCGTCACGGGTAGCCGTCAACTTGTTGTAGCGAATGTTTTCGAAAATGGTGCCGGTGAAGAGGAAGGGCTCCTGCAAAACCATGGCCACCTGCGCCCCAAGGCTCTCTTGGGTCACGTCGCGCACATCGTGACCACCGACAATCACCGCCCCGTCCTGCACTTCGTAAAAGCGATGAACGAGCGACATGGCCGAGGTTTTGCCAGAACCCGTTGGGCCAACGAGAGCAACGGTTTCGCCTGGGTTGACCTTGAACGAGACGTTCTTCAACACCGGGCGCTTTGGATCATAGCCGAAAACGACGTTGCGGAATTCGACTGAGCCATCCATGTCAGCGCCGAGGGTTTTGGCATCTGGCTTGTCGTCGATGACCACTGGCAAGTCGATGACTTCCATAATGCGACGCCCTGACGTCATGGCGCGCTGCATGATGGAATATTGCATTGTCAGCGAGCGGATCGGATCAAAAAAGCGCTGGATATAGAACAGGAAGGCGACGATGACGCCGACCTGCAAATTGCCATTGAGGACCATGGCGCCGCCGACGACGATAACAGTCGCCATGGAAATGCCGGTGAGGCTATCCACGATTGGTACCATGACCTGCGCATATTTCGAGCCGGTCAGTTGAGTGCGCAAATTGGCATAGGCCTTATCGTCATAGAGGTCGAAATTGACCCGCTGACGATCAAGGTTCTGCACAGTTCGAACGCCATTGATGCCTTCGGCCATAGCGCCTGCTGTGGTCGAATTAGTCTCATGCGCGGCCCAGAAAGCGCGTTTGGCCGGAGGCAACCAGAAGAGGCGGACGACAAACAGGATCGGCATAGTGACAAGCGTCAGAAGCCCCAGCCATGGATCAAGCGTCAGCAGCACGATGACAATGCCGAAGAGCAGAACAATGTCCCCGACGGAAATGATGGAGGTTTCCAGAAACTCCTGCATCGAGTTCACATCGCCCTGTAGGCGCGACATGAGACGGCCGACCTCGGTCTTATCCATATAGCTTAGCGAGACGCGCTGTAGCTGGGCCATCATGGCGCGGCGCATGTCGAAAAGAACATTCTCGGCTACGTCACCGACCTGCTTTTCTTGCGTATAGGAGGCGACATAGTTCACCAAAATGGCAATGGAGAAAGCCACTAAGGCGGAGATGAGGTTGTTGGTATTGCCACCTGCGCTCATGCCGCTGTCGATGGCATTGCCAATAATCAGTGGGATAGCGAGCTGGGAGCCAGTGAACACCAGCACAGAGGCCACCGAGATATAGATCTTTTTCCTGTAAGGACGGACATAGGCCCAGATGCGTCGCACGGTTTGCGGGTCATAGGCTTTACCAAACACTTCTTCTTCGACGCGATGGCTGCCAACCGAAGCGCGAGGGGGGCGCTGTCCGGGGAAAGTGGCGGTATCGCGCTCGTCGTCGGTCTCAATCACGCTCATTCTGCGGCCCCTTCCAACTCTTCGGTGGGGCGGGTCTGCAGATCGTAAAGGGCGGCATAGCGCCCGTTGAGCGCCAGCAGCTGGTCATGTGTGCCCTGTTCGACAATCCGGCCATCTTCAAGGAAGAGGATGAGGTCGGCATGCATGAGCGAGGAAAGGCGATGAGCGATTATCATGGTGACACGATCAGAAGCGTAGCGGCGGATAGCGCTGCGAATACGGTGTTCGGTTCCCGCATCAATAGCGGCGGTTGAATCGTCGAACACCATAACCGCCGGTTTCAATACGAGGGCGCGGGCGATGGAGAGGCGCTGGCGCTGGCCGCCAGACAAGGACACGCCACGCTCGCCGACGACTGTGTCGTAATCGGCAGGCAGGCCCGCGATATAATTGTGCAATTGAGCGCTCTCAGCAGCGCGTTCGATCTTGCGCTCCTTGGCCCACGGGTCGCCATAGGCGATGTTGTTTTCAATCGTGGTCGTGAAGAGGAAGCTATCCTGCTGCACGACGGCTACCGAACGCCGCAGACTTTCGAGAGTCACCTTGCGCACGTCCTGCCCATCAATGGTAACGCGGCCAGAGGTAACATCGTAAAAACGCGGAATAAGATGGGCGAGCGTGGACTTTCCTGAACCCGGCGCTCCGACGATACCGACGGTTTGACCAGCGTGCGCTTCGAAGGAAACACCATTGAGTGTTGGGACGGTCATGCCCGGATAGGTGAAATGCACATCTTCAAAGCGCAGCGTGCCCTTGGACACCTTGAGCGGGGCCGCATCTGAAGCGTCCACGATCTCATTATCCTCGTCCAAAAAGCCGAAGAAGCGCTCGCCGCATGTGGAGGCGCGGGCGAAGGAATTGACCATCATCCCGAGCTGGCGCACCGGCATTTGCAAAATGGTCATGAAGGTCAGGAAACTGGCCAGCGTGCCAATGCTGATCTCGCCTGCGATGACCTTATTGCCGCCAAACCACAGCACAAGCGCCATGGAAATGAAGAAAGACAGGTTCATCGCCGAGGTGGATTTGACGCGGATTTTCACGCGGTCATGCGCCAAGGCCAGCGCTTCGGCTGAGGCCGTGTCGAATTTATCCATTTCGTATTTTTGGCCGGAGAAGGCGCGGACGACGCGGATACCGCCGAGGTTTTCTTCCATGACGCGTGTCATCACGGCGAGCTTTTTTTGCAGAACCAGCCAGGTGGAGCGCAAGGTGAGCTGTGCGATGGAGGAGTTCCAGGCGACGAAAGGCACAAAGCTCAGGGCCAATACCGCCAACAGAGGATCTGTCGAGAACAGCATGTAGGCGCCAATCCCGAGCAGCACGCAGAACAGAAAGACGCGGATAATACCGGTCGAGAAAAAGACGCGGATGCCTTCAAGATCGAGCAGGCCGATGGTGATCAAGTCGCCGGAGTGGACCCGGTCGTGATAAGAATATGAAAGCCGCTGGACCTTTTCGTAAAAGGCCAAGCGCAGCTCATAGCCGACATAGTGGGTGACGCTTTCGGCGTAGTAGTTCTGAACCAGCGTGAACAGGCCGCGCAGAACAGAGACAACGAACAAAGTTGCCGCTGTCCAAAGCAGCGCCTCCTGCGCCCCCTCGCCCGCCACGGTCAGCACATTTTGCGCCTGATCTATGGCCTGCCCCAAAAGCCGAGGGATCAGCAATTGCAGGGTGGCGGCGATCAACGTCGCGCCGATCGCAAAACTGGCCTGCCAATAGTGACGGAGAGAATAGATCGCGATACGCAACAGGGGACTTTGCCCCTTGCCACTATGGGCCGCAGCGACATGAGTTCGTGCATCACCGCGTGAACGTTCGCGGCCAGCCTTGAGGGTAATCAAGGGACTAATCCAGAAATAGTGTGGGGCCCGAAGGGGAGGCGGAAACCGTCGACCAACGATCGGGCAAATCAACTCGCGTCCCTATAAGAGGCCGAATAGACTTACCATTCAAGATGCATTTAGCGCAAAAGTATGACTGTTTTTCCGCATTGTTGGTGAATAACGGCATATTGGTCACGCATGGCCCCATGCTTAAGCAGTGATGGCCAGAAAGATTGCGCTGCGCCATGGCTTGGCGTGAGGAGAAACTTCAATGCCCGCGTTTGCCACTATCGCCCTGATTGCCGTCGCTGTTTTAACGACATCGACTATTTCAGGCGTGTTCGGCATGGCGGGAGGCCTGATCCTACTAGCCCTTTTGCTCACGCTGCTGCCCGTAGCGACAGCAATTGCCGTTCAAGGCGCAATCCAAATTCTAGCGAATGGCTCGCGGGCATGGCTATCGCGCGAACATATCGACTGGCGCATCCTCTCAATCATCTGCGCGGGTCTATTTTGCGTTGGCGTCATCCTCTTCACCATTCGCTACATGCCCGATCTGGCAACGGTTTATATCGTCATTGGTCTCCTACCCATCTTGGTCTGGATCCCCAATCAATGGCTGCAGCTTGACGCCAGCAAACCGTTTCACGCCTTTCTCGCTGGTTTCCTTGGTGGCGGCCTAAATCTCACGGTTGGCGTGGCCGGGCCGACCATAGACATTTTCTTTATTCGCACGCAGATGGACCGCCGCCGGATTATTGCGACCAAAGCCGCGTCGCAGGTGATCTCCCACGCCGCCAAAGTGGTGTTCTATTCTGGTCTCGCAGCGGCCATGGGCATGGGCGACTGGCTCATTGTGCTGATCGCTGCGCCCTTCGCAATTGCTGGTACAAGTCTGGGCTATCACATCTTGCAGCGCATGACGGACGCGGGATTCCGCAAGTGGACACGGCTCATCGTTACAGCCATTGGCCTCTATTATTTGGTGCGCGGCCTGATGATGGTTGGCGGGGTCTGATTTCCTGTGGGATTACAGGATATTGCTAAAACCGGTTCACACATTTGATGGCATTGGATTATGGTGGCTTAGGGAGACACCATGGCACCATTCGACAGCGTAACCGCACGACTGATTTTGCTCTTGGCAGAGACCGGCTCTATCGGCCGCGCTGCAGAGCGAGAAGGTATTGCATCTTCAGCGGTTAGCCGCCGAGTTTCGGACCTTGAGGCGCGTCTTGGCGTTGTGCTTTTCGATCGCTCCGCTCATGGCGTGAAGCTGACAAAAGCAGGTGAGGCCTATGCCGATGGCTGCCGGACCGTTCTACGATCCATCGCGGATCTTGACGCTATCATGGCCGATTTCAGCTCCGGTTCGCGCGGTAGCCTGCGCCTTGCGTGCACCGGGTCTGCGCTAACCGGGCGGTTGCCAGAATTGCTGGCCAAGTTTGCGGGCAAATATCCGGGCATTGAGATTGCCATTCGCGAAATGGGCGCGGCCAAGGCGTTGATGGCGCTCGACGAAGGTCAGGCAGATGTCGCTATTGTCTCGGACAATTATGACTTTACGCGTTTTGATATTCGGCCTTTTGAAGACGAGCGCGTCTGGGTATTGGCGCCACCAGAACATCCGCTGGCGGAAAAGATCGAGCCGCGCAAGGCCCTCGCATTTGAGCATGCTCTTCCCTATCCAATCGTCGGCATTCACCGCACCGGCTCGCTCGATCGTCTGTTGAGTGAAGCGGCAGAAGAACAGGGAAAGACCCTCAACGAGGCTCTGCGGGTTGAAAGCTTCCCAGCGCTCGTGCGCATGGTGGAAGCAGGCTTTGGAATCGGTTTCCTGCGCTCAACGAGCCTGCATTTATTGGCTGGCACAGATCTGGTCTGTGCACCTTTGGCGGAGCCTTGGGCGATGCGGCAATTGCTGGTCGCGCGCCGCAAATCCTCCCCTCTTTCTGCAGCCATGAAAAGCTTTATTGCATTAGTGAGCGACACTTACCTACCAAACACCTAAATCAGAGGTTAAACCTCATGTTTTCCTTTGACTCCTAATCCCAACAGCGTTTAGGAAGCCTCAGAGCGCTGTATACCTGACAGCGTTAGTTCACTTAACTGGACTGGAAAACACCGTGAGCATGCTCTTCCGCACGACTGCCGTTGCCGCCGCCCTGTTTGCAGGCGCACTCTCGATGGCCACTGTTGCCACTGCACAAGACAAGGTCATCACCCACGCACAGGGTGAAACCACTGTTTCTGGCGTTCCGGCTAAGGTTCTGGTTCAGGACTGGGCTTCGCTCGATAACCTCGCCGCACTCGGCGTAACCGTTGCAGGCGTTCCTTCCTCGAACGCTCCCGGCTACCTCAAGGACGTTATCCCAGCCGACGCTCTGGCGCTCGGCTCGCTGTTTGAGCCTGATTTTGAAGGTATCGCAGCGTCGGAATCGGACGTTTATTTCATTTCAGGCCGTTCGGCTTCGGTCTACCCGACCGCTAAGGACATTCTGCCAACAATCGATCTGTCGGTGAACAACTCCGCCATCGTTGATGGCCTCAAGAACAACCTCACCACGCTTGGCACCATCTTTGACAAGCAGGACAAGGCCGCTGAGCTGATCGCCAATGTCGACGCCAAGGTTGCTGAAGCCAAGGCCGCAGCAGAAGGCAAGGGCAAGGCGCTGGTTCTCGTGACCAACGCTGGCAAGCTCGGCGTCTATGGTCCAGATAGCCGCGTTTCCTGGGTTTACAATGAGCTTGGCATGGAATCGGCTCTGCCAGAAGTTAAGGACGGCGATCACGGTGGTGACGCTGTGACCTTTGAATTCCTGCTCGAAATGAACCCAGACTGGGTATTCGTTGTCGATCGCGATGCGGGTACCGGTGAAAACGCTGGTGCAGCTCAGGCCCTGCTGGACAACGAACTGTTCAACCAGACCACCGCTGCCAAGGAAGGCCAGATCGTTTATCTCGACTCGCAAGCCGCCTACATCACCATGAACGGCTACCAGGCCGTGACTCTGCTGCTCGATCAGGTTATCGCTGGTCTGAACAAGTAAGTTATTCTTGAGCCCGGTGGTCATAAGCCACCGGGCTTTCTATAAAATTTTAGCCTGGATTGCTCATTGCCCGCCCTGATAGCTGGAACGATCATCACAATCGCTCTTGCGATTGTTAGTCTGTTTGTTGGCGTTAGCGACGTGTCGCTGACGTCTTTGTTGTCTGGCGGGTTTGACGGCCGTCCGGGCGAAGTTCTTCTCATCAGCCGAATCCCGCGCACGTTAGCGCTTATCCTTGCTGGCGCTGCCATGGCCATCTCGGGCCTGGTGATGCAAATGGTTGTGCGCAATCGCTTTGTGGAGCCGGGCACAACCGGCACCAGCGAATCTGCCGCCCTCGGCTTCCTCGTGGTCACCCTTGTCGCGCCCGGTTGGCCGCTGATGGCGAAAATGGTTGTCGCGGCGCTGTTTGCGCTCGGTGGGACAGCTCTGTTCTTGCGCGTGCTGCGCGCTGTGCCGCTGCGTGACGTTCTGCTGGTGCCGCTGGTCGGCATTATGCTCGGCGGCATCGTCGGCTCAATCAGTGCCTTTATCGCCTATCGCACCAATTTGATGGGATCGCTCCTCGCTTGGAATATGGGCGATTTCTCAGGCGTCATTCGCGGACGTTATGAGCTGTTGTGGATCGGCCTCGTCGGCTGCGTGATCGCCTATATTGCGGCAGATCGGTTTACCGTCGCTGGCATGGGCAAGGATTTTACCACCAATCTCGGGCTGAACTATCGGCGTGTGATGTTCCTAGGCTTGGTGATCGTCTCGGTGGTGAGCGCCGTGGTGCTCGTCTCGGTCGGCTCTATTCCCTTCCTGGGGCTGATTGTGCCGAACCTTGTGAGCATGTTGGTGGGCGATAATATGCGCCGCACCGTGCCATGGGTCGCCATTGGTGGCGCAGGCATGGTTCTGGCCTGCGATATTGTCGGCCGTCTCATCCGCTATCCCTATGAAATCCCCATCTCGGTGGTGATGGGCGTGGTTGGCGCTGTGCTGTTCCTCTATCTGCTGCTGCGCACCCCGCGAGGTGCAAAATGAGCGCGCCTGCTGTGTCGACTAACCCACTGGCGCGTCTGTCGCGCCCGGTCTGGGTGCTGATTATTCTCTCCGTTCTTGCCGTCGCCTCCATCGTGCTGTTCATGACGCTGGGCGCAAAAGGAAGCTGGAGTTTCATCTTGCCGTTCCGCGGCAAGAAACTGCTCGGTCTAGTGCTCGTGGCCTATTCGGTCGCCGTATCGACCGTGCTGTTCCAAACAGTGACCAATAACCGAATTTTGACCCCCTCGATTATGGGCTTTGACGCGCTTTATGTGCTGATCAAAACCTCGATCGTCTTCTTCCTCGGCGTTGGCGCGCTGACCTCGATCTCAAGCGAATGGCAGTTTATTTTCTCGCTCGTCGCAATGGTCACTTTCTCCGGCTTCCTTTTCCGTTGGTTGTTCCTCGGCGAAGAGAGGAGCCTACACCTCCTGGTACTGGTGGGGATAATTTTCGGTACGCTGTTCAGATCCTTCTCAAATCTGATGCAGCGCATGATGGATCCCGGCGCATTTAACGTCTTGCAGGACACGCTTTTCGCCAGCTTCTCGACAACCGATCCGTCGCTTCTGGGCAT
Organism: Devosia sp. MC532; assembly: GCF_016461625.1. Taxonomy (NCBI): domain Bacteria; kingdom Pseudomonadati; phylum Pseudomonadota; class Alphaproteobacteria; order Hyphomicrobiales; family Devosiaceae; genus Devosia; species Devosia sp. MC532. Next base: position 79,912 of record NZ_JAEMNZ010000012.1, read on the forward strand.
TTCCTGCGTCATCGTCGGCGTGGTCAGTGTGGTCGGCTTCCGGATGATGCATGTCTATGACGTGCTCAATCTGGGCCGCGCGCACGCTATCAATCTGGGCGTGGACTATAAGCGCACCGTCGCCATTATTCTGGTTTTGGTGTCGATCCTTGTTTCCGTTTCAACCGCACTTGTCGGCCCTGTAACCTTCTTTGGCCTGTTGGTTGTGACGCTGGCCCACTCGCTCATCGGCAATTCTCTTCACCGCTTTGTGCTTCCCGCTTCGGTGCTGCTTGGGATAATTGCTCTGGTGGGCGGGCAGACCCTGCTCGAACGCGTTTTCGCTTTTGACACCGCACTCTCGATCATCATCGAATTCCTTGGTGGTGTTGTCTTTATTGCCCTCGTGCTGAGGAGATCGGCCCGATGATTATTACGTCGGAAGTCACTAAGAATTACGGCTCTAGCTGCGTCGTCGACGGCGTTACACTGGCGCTGCCACAGGGTGGTGTGACCTCCATCATCGGCCCTAATGGGGCGGGTAAATCGACCCTTCTGTCCATGGTTTCGCGCCTTATGGCGATGGACAAAGGCAGCGTGACGATCGGTGGGTTGGACGTGACCACGGCCAAGAGCGATGAGCTGTCAAAGCGCCTCTCGATCCTCCGCCAGGACAACCACATGACGGCGCGATTGACCGTTCATGATCTTGTTTCCTTTGGCCGTTATCCGCACTCCAAGGGGCGGCTTAATGTGCAGGACAAAGAACATATTGATCGCGCGATCAAGTACTTGGATCTAGAGGCCCTCTCCGGACGCTTCCTTGACGAGCTTTCTGGCGGCCAACGGCAGCGTGCTTTTGTGGCGATGGTTTTGGCGCAGGACACAGACTATGTGCTGCTCGACGAACCGCTGAATAATCTCGATATGAAGCATGCCATGGGCATGATGAAGCTAATGCGTCAGGCCGCTGATGACCTTGGCAAAACAGTGGTTTTGGTGTTGCACGACATCAACTTCGCCTCTTGGTACTCAGACCATATCGTGGCCATGAAGCTGGGCAAAGTCGCGGCTCAGGGAACGGTCAAAGAGATCATCAAGCCGGAAGTGCTCAACCCAATTTATGAAATGGATATCAATGTGCACGAAATTGGCGGGCAGCTGATCAGCGTTTACTACGGCTAAGTGTAAGCCTTTGGCGCGGCCATGGAATTTGGCCGCGTATCCCCGCCATTTGGGTGTGGCCTCGATTGGCATATTTGTGGCACTTGGCCAGCCTTTTTGGGCACGGGGGATGGCCCCTTATGGGCGCATGTTCTGAAAAGCGACAGCACACCCGCGCCCCGCGGCTTTGGCGGCATAACAGGCCGCGTCAGCCTCGCCGAGAAAGCCAACAGCATGAGGCGGCTTTGCCGTGATCGTCGTGACACCGGCACTGGCGCCGATGCTGTAGGCCCGACCTTCCCACATGAACTGAATAGCGGCGATTTGGGCGACGACCTTCTGCGCCAAATTCAGCCCTATAGTGAGCGGACAATCGCGCAGTAACAGCGCGAACTCATCGCCGCCAATGCGCGCGGCAAGATCGCTCTGACGACAGGCACCGCGGATGGTCTGCGCCACAAGCTTGAGCAGGGAATCGCCCGCAGCATGACCGGCGGTGTCGTTGACGGGCTTGAACCGATCGAGGTCAATATAGATCAGCACATGCTCTCGTGCTTCGGCTTGGGCGATGCCGATGACCTCAGCCAGAGCGCGATCAAAGGCGGCGCGATTGGGAATGCCGGTCAGCATGTCGTGCGTTGCCGAATGCGCGAGTTGGCGCTGCAGTGAGCGACTTTCCGACATGTCTTGGAAAACCAAGACCGCACCAATGACCTCATGGCCCGCGCCATTGACCGGCGAGGCAATGCAGCGGATGTCACGCACGCGGCCATCATGCGCCCACAGCAGGCAATCGTCTTCAAGGCGCACAAGTTGACTGCGCTCCAAGCAATTGCACACGGGATTGGGCAGAACAGCACCGGAGGACTCGCTGCGCACGCGGAAAACATCGGCACACTTGCGACCTATAACCACTTCATCGCCTAAGCCGAGCAAATTTTGAGCGGCAGGATTGAGGAAGCTGATGTAGCCCTTAGCGTCGGTGCTAATCATACCATCAGCCATGGCATTTAGAATAACGCTCAACCGCTCTTTCTGGGCCGCCAGTTCATATTGTAAATTTTTCAGTGTGGTGATGTCAGTATCGGTGCCAATCGTGCGCAACGGCTCGCCAGCTTCATCCCACTCGATGGCGCGGCCTCGGCTCAAGATCCAGACATAGGAGCCGTCTTTACGCCGTTCGCGATATTCGAGCCCCTCAAAAGCGTCATCGCTTTTGGCCTGGCGGTCTATATTGGCTTTCACTGCAGGCAGGTCGTCCGGATGGATCCTGGAATGCCAAGCGGCAGTAGCGCCGTCGACCCATTCGTCAACCTCATAGCCGCGTATCTGCCGCCAGGCGTCTGAATAGAAAATGCTGTCCGTGCGGTAGTCATAGTCCCAAACGCCTTGCCGCGCGCTTTGTAGAGCGAACCGCCAGCGCTTTTCGGTATAGATCAGCGCGTCCTCGGCTTTCTTTTGCAACTCTATGTTGCTGAACTGAATAACGACATGGCGCTGAACGCCCTCACTCTCGAGGACGGAGGCATTGACCATGACCCAAATGGGCGAACCGTCAGCGTGGCGCAGGCGATGTTCGCCCCGATAGGTCGAAATCTCGCCTCGGCACAGCCGATTAAAATGGAAGCGCGCAGCGGCAACGTCGGCGTCATGGACCGTGTCTTCGAGGGTAACTTCGGCCAGAGCCCCCTCAGCGTATCCCAGTAGCTGGGTGAAGGCGGGGTTGAAGTAGGCCAGCTCCCCCTTCTCATTGGCAACCACGAGCCCGAGCGGCGTTGCGGCTAGCAAGCTGGCCAGCGATGGTCCGAGATGATCGAGGCCACGTGCCTCCATAGGCGACTTAAGACGTTTTGAAGAGTCCATTGCGCTTTCAACCTTATCGACTGCGCGCCTAGGGCGAGGCTTGGGGGTATTGGTTCAGGCTTTTGTACGCGGCAGCAAGAAGTCCCGCTCTTTGGCCAAGCCGTGCCATTCAGAGGGCTCGCGGGCATCGAAGATGAGTGTATAGGGCCCCTGATATCGCGCTGCCTCAGCAATTGAGATGCACTGAGCATAGTCGTCTTGATTGAGCACGCCATCGATGAAATCGGCCTTGGCGTGACACAACTCTGCGCGTGGGAAGATGGATTTGAGCTCGGCGTATTTATTGGGGCCAGTAAAATTGCCGAAGTCTGCCAAGAGGCCAACACGGCCATCCAGCCGATCGAGAAGCGTGTGGACGCTTTCTGGCGTTGAAAGCAGATCGTACCAGTTCTCGGTGACGATGCGCGTCTCGCCGCTGTTGGCTTTGAGAAGATTTTTGAAGCCTGCCAATGAGGCCGCCAATGTTTCGGGGCGAGGCTTTTGCTTACCTGCAATGACGCGTGCGTTTTGCGCGCCCAAAGCATTGGCCACTTCCACCCATCCGGCAATCCAATTGGTATCGCGCTGGTGATGGATTGGGTCGGTCATGTCGCCTGCATCAATGAGCAGGGTTTGTAACGTGACCTTGGCGATGTTGAGCTGATCGCGCAATTCAGCAAGGTAGATGGGGTCTCGGCTGCGCAAATGAAATGAAACAATTTCGAGCCGGTTATAACCATGATTGGCAAGTACCGAAGGCAGGCCGAGCAATGTTTCGGTGCCCGAACCATATGTTTCGGCCATCCCCGTAACCTCATTACTATCGAGGTCGTGGGGATAGGTGGTGCCCAACAGCCGATGGAGCGACCATGTAGACACAGCTATTCGGTGCGCAACTTCGGTCATTTCAACATCCTCCTAGTACTAGGATTTCATGACCTGAAGAGGAGAGCAAGCACAGATCGACTTAACGGAGCGGTTGGTTTCGTTTAAGGAGAAAACGAAAGAAGGACACCACGCCGATGACACCCTCACTGCGACAAGCGAAAATTGTAGAACTCGCGCGCGAGCTGGGTGAAGTGACCGTTGAAAGCCTCGTCGCAGCGTTTGGCGTGACCCCTCAAACGATCCGCAAAGACCTCAATATTCTGTGCGACAGAGGCTCGCTCAAGCGCACTCATGGCGGGGCGATGCACCCTTCAGGCGTTGAGAATGTTGAATATGAGGCGCGGCGACAAATCGCGACCAATGAAAAGCGCGCTATCGGGGAGGCTGCTGCCAAGCTCATTCCCGACAATGCGTCGCTGCTGATCAATATTGGTACGACCACCGAAGCCGTGAGCCAAGCGCTGAGCGAGCATCGGGGGCTGATGGTGATTACCAATAATATCAACGTGGCCAACCGCTTGCGGGTTGTGCCCAGCATTGAAGTGGTGATCGCCAGTGGCGTGGTTCGCCCGTCCGACGGCGGCATCGTGGGGGAAGCGGCGGTCGACTTTATCCGTCAGTTTAAAGTCGACTTTGCCGTCATCGGCGTTTCGGCCATCGATAGCGATGGTTCGCTCTTGGACTTCGACTATCGTGAGGTGAAGGTCGCGCAAGCCATTATCGCCAATGCGCGCCATGTCATCGTGGTGTCCGACTCGACCAAGTTCACCCGCACTGCGCCGGTGAGAATTGGGCATTTGAGCCAAGCGCATAGCTTCATCACGGACGCCTGCCCCCCTGCAATCCGGCAGCTGTGCGCGGAGGCGGGGGTGACAGTGATCGAGACGCAATTGCGCTCGAACTAGTAGATCATAAGGGCTTGTTCAGACAGGCGTAGGCCCTCGGAAGCGTCGCCAAAGCCTGTGGCTGCCACAGCTTTGAAAATGCGGCGCGCTTCGCGATAGAGCTTCATGTGGTAGTAGCTCCAGGCACGCAGGGTCAGAAGGTCATTGCGCTCTGGAGCGTATTGGCCACGCAGGTTGAGATATTCGATCGCTTTGACATAGTCGCCCGCCGCATAAGCGGTTTGGGCCTTTTGCGTCATGATGCCGATTTCGAGCTCGACAGCGCGGGCACTTGGAAGTGGTGCTGAGGCGGCGGCAACGGCGGCATTATCGGGCAGTCCCATGCGCATATACGCAAGCGACTGACCATAAGCGGCATCGCTGCGTGTGGCAGCAGCGGAAGACTGGAGCGCGCGTGCAAAGGCTTCAGCGGCTTGCGCCGGACGGTTGAGGCCCATCAGGCACCACGCCTGACTAAGCGCTGCACCGGGGGAAAGGGACGCCGCAGGCACTGGGTTCTGACAGGAGCGGGAGCCTCCACCACCGGAGCCGGACGTGCCAAACGCAGCGGTGCGCGGCGCAGAACTTGGGGTTGCGGCAGGACGCGCAGCGACCGGTTTGGCGACGACGTCCTGTACCGGCGCCGTTTGCGTATCGGGGCGCGAACCGTCGACGACGCGCGGGAATGCGGCAATGCGCTCAGAACGGTTGCCCCATTGGGCCTTGATCGCCTGAACCGTATTGAGGTCGCCGGCAGCATTGGAGGCAACGAGCAGACCATAAGCGGCTTTTTCGAGATCTGGCTGCCAGCGCAGCGAGAGGGTGAACCACTCGATGGCTGTCGTGACCTGATCAAAACCATAGGCATACCAGCCCATTTCCTGTGCCGCATTGGCATTGCGGGTCGAGGAAATGGCATCAACCATGCGTCCAAGAGCATCACTATCGAGCGACACGCGGGGTTCGAGCGACAGCACTGCAGCGACGGCGTCGAGATACATGGCCGACATCTCATCGCTGAGATCGGAATAGGGCGCGAGGATTTCCTCGGCGACGCGATAATCGCGCAATTGCAAGAGAGCCGCGGCGAGCGCTTGGGCCGACGCTTCTGAGGGGTCTTTTTCGAGCGCCTGTTCAAACAGACGGCGCGCTTCGTTCGGGCGGGCGCGTTCGAGCTTGTAGAAGCCAAAGAGGCGCAGGTCTTCCGCCGAGGATTGCTCATTTATAGAGCGTTCGAAGAAAGCCACGTCGGCCGGTGACACCGGTACGCCGCCGACGTCCAGCGAAGAGGCGATGGCCGCACGGGCCAGATCAAGGCGCAGCGGTTCAAACTCGCCAACGCCGTTGGCGTCCTTCTTTTCGAGCTCGAAAAGGGGGCTCAACTGAGCAATGTCAAAATGCGCCTTGGCTTTTTGAATGGTCGACAGGCGCTCTTCGGCAGATGTGCAATTGGTGAGAATGTATTTATAGGCGTCGATGGCGCGGTCATCGGCATCGGTGGCGACAAAGGCATCAGCTAGGCGCCAAAGATTGTCGATGCGCTCGCAGGTCAAAAGCTCTGGGGTATTGGCCGCCACGGTGATGACAGTCTGGTGCTCAGCGACATCGGACGCGTTGCGCAGCTTGACCTGCGCCTCGGCCAGATTGAGCTCTTTGAGCAAGTCCGGAGTTGGCTCGAAACTTGGATCGGTCGCCTGACGCGCGACAATGGCGGCGCGTGTGCCCGCGTAATCGCCAGCGTTAAACAACTCCCACATGCGAATAATATCGCGATCGGGTGAGAAGTCTTGAGCCAAGGGGTCTGCAGGCGGCTCCCAATTGGGATAAAGCGCGCGCAGACGCTCGATTTCGCGGTTCATGCGCTCGGTGTCGCCCTGCTGAGCGAAATAGCGCAATGCCGTTTCATCGACCTTCGGACCTTGCGGGACCGGGGCGGCGCTCGGCTGTGGCATTGGCACAGGCTCGGCTTGGGCAACGACAGTTTGGACGGGTGTATCGGCATGCGGGAGGCGCTGCTTGCCCTGCTCGGCCACGACGGCATAGCTAACGCCGCCGATGAGCCCGATAATGACAAGCGGAATAGTAAAACGCATCAATAGCCTCCGCCCAGGCATAGGGGTTCATTGCGGCGCAAATGATCGAGCAGCAACAACTGTAATGTCGAAGCGTAGTAGCTGGTTGCCTGCAAACTGCGTAATTCGACCGGAATGGGTTTGCGCGCTGTCACGCAATCAATGGCGGCAACGATCAGGCGATAGCCTGGCTCGCCAATTGGCTCCACAGCCGCGCCATTGATGACGCTGATTTTATTCAGCGTGTCCCCTGTCGCACTGCGTCGAATGGGGCCGAGAAAACCGGGATTGGCACCAGCGCGGATCAGATAGAGCGGGATACGGATATTGTTGTAACCAAACTCAGCCGGATGGTTGGGTGCGTGCACAACCCCACCATTTTTCAGCTGGATCCAATCGCCGGGAACACCGGCTTTGCTCACCGCGGCACGGCGCAGGATATCAAGACCAGCCTTGGAGATTGCGGCCCAATCGGTGGAGCTATCGACCTTGGCAAAGAGATCAAGCGCCTCAAACACCCAATAGGACGGGTTTAGGATCGGAGAAGAACCGTCCTCTGGGATAAAGCCAAACTGGCCCGGCAAGATGGCAGGACCGGCCTCACTCGGCACAATCATCGTGCGGCCGACCGTTTGTATGATGGCGAGCGCACGATGACGATAGGCGTCGTCCGACCACTGCTCAGCGGCGAGCAGCAGACCATAAGCGATCAGAATATCGCCATCGGTGGCATTATTGGTGTCAGAGACATGCGGATCGGCGGTCGGCTCCCAGCGCCATGCGGCCAGTCCATCATTGCGGATCAGCAACTCGGTATCGGTGAAGGACCAAATCCGTTCAAAGCTGGCGCGATCATCGGCGAGGACCGCCAAGATCATGCCATAGCCCTGCCCTTCGCTATGGCTGATACTGCCATTGGCGCGATCAATGACGCGGCCGTTCTGCTCGACATAACTGTCGAGATACAGGCGCCATTCGTCGGCGTGGATTTGTGGGCTTGTAGCGACAGCTGGCATGACAGCAAGTCCTAGAAAAGCCAGAACAACGAGCGGCAGACACTTCATTCTCGGCGTCCTACGGCATTCAGAACAAACGACGTTGCGAACATGAGCAAGACGCCCATGGCCATGATTGCCCCGGCAAAGAACAGAATATTGCCAGAGAACCAGTTCGCAGCGACAAGGCGCATGTTAGCGAAAGAAAATGGCTGCGTGTTCACAAGCGTGTGATTGCTCGACGGAACGACTTGGACACCATCGGCATTGCGGGCCACTTCACTGATGCGGCCAGAAATTTTGCGCCAGTTGTCAACGACCAACATCCGCTCAGAGCCTTCGAGCAGGACCGCGCTATCGGCGGCCGTCAGCACCGTCCAAATGCCACCCTCAGGCTGACGCACTTGAGAGAGCGCCGCAGAATTGGCGGAAATGGTCCGCGGGCCGTTATCAAGGGCGCGAATGCGCAGGTCATCCAAGTTCAGTCCCAAGCGCTGCGACAACCAATCGGCAGGCCGGCGCCAAGCCGAGGTTTCGGCCTGCGGGGTTGCAAACTGATCGAGCGCCCGCTCATTGGGCGATTGTACCGGTGCCGATACGCCCGAAATGCCGGTGCGGCCGGAAATGGATACCGGCATGGCGCTAAGCGGCATGACAAGAATAGCGTTTTTGTCGGGGGTCAGCGCCGACTGGGACATAACCTCAACCGGCAAGATCGTGTCGGCGGCAGCGGCCACGCGGCCGAGAAGCTGCATGGCTGCGGTGAGATCGGTTTCGCCATCGCTGACCACAACCGGGACTGTGGGCTGCTCGGAATAGGGCCAGCCAAGGCCGGTGAAGACTTCAAGATTTGGCAAGCTGGCAGCGCGCGCAAACTCTGGCATGCGCAGGAGCGTGGAATTGGACAGAACGAAACGCGTGGGGGCCTGGCCGGTCCAGCCTGGCTGGCAGACCGCATCGGAGGCCGTCAACAGATTGACCCTGATGTCGACGACGTTTCGGCCTGGGCGCATATTGGTCATGGGGATCCGCATGACCGTATTACGCAGGATGCCGCTATCGGTGCGCAGCAAAGGCGTGGCCGAGGCGATTTGGCCATTGGTGTAGATATTGATCTCGCTCTCCGGCTCCACATCGGCCGAGAACGCCGCATCAAGGACCAGATCGAGCGTGCCATAGCGGTAGGCGTAAAAGTCCGCCGGTAGATCAAACTGCAAGCTGGTCGAGAAATTGCGCCCATTGAACTCAATGGTTTCGACGCCCAATTCGCTCAGCGAGATTTCCATGCCGCCTTCGAGACGCGGATGCGGGGTCGCCAAATCGATGCGTGGACGGCTGGCGCCGCCGGGTGCCGCGATCGCGATGGCTTCGCCAGCTCGTTCGATCGCCTGCCAATCCGGCCCGGAGACAACCAGCGTATTCGCCTGGCTTTGCACCGCAATCATTGCAGCAACAGGACCGGTCGTCGCCTGAGGTGCTGCGCCAGCAACCGCGCTAGGCAGTCGTTCGGCAGGCATGACTACCACATCGAGAACGCCGGGGCGTGCTTGGGCTGAAAGCTCGGTGGCGCGTTCGACCTTCAAGCTTGGCACGCGCATGGCCAGCGACAACTGCTGGGTCAGACGCAAGAGCGACGTGCGGGCACGACTATCAGTGTGATCCGCTGTGATAATGCGGAGGGTCGTCGTGCCGTTCTCATCGACACCCACAGCGCCGAGATCGGACAATTGGCGGATGACGCCGACGTTAGCGCCCTCAAAGCGCAGACGAGCACTGGTGCTTTCGATGTCGGTCCACAACTCATAGGTCGAGGCGATGGTGCAGTCAGTGCGGTGACGCTGGCTGGCGGCAAACTCTATGACGTTTGGACCCGGACGCAGAATGCCTTGCGGCACAGCAAAGCTCAGTGCGCTCGGCTGGGAGGGCGAGGCAATGGGGGACTGGGCGATTTCAACCGAGTTGATGCGCAGCTTCACCGAGCTGTTCTCAGGGGCGACAACAACCGCATTGAGATAGGCCAGATCGAGCGAGGCTGGGGCCGCGGCCTGTTCAGCCGTCAGATAGACGACAACCGAACGGCGCACTTCTTCGCCTGCCAAATTGAACGTGCGTTCTGGCAGAATGGGACGCGAAAAGCTGACATTGACCGGCGCGAGAACAGCATCCGTGCTGGTCGGCGGGAGCGGCACGGCAGGGCTTGGTGCTGCCACGACACGATCGCTTTCCGGCGACATGTCGAACTGGGCCTGCGCCCCAACTAAGAGCAAGGTGGAGGTCAGGAGCGCCGTGGTGAGGAGGATGAGCTTTTTCATGGATTTGTCCTGCTCGACCCAAACCGCAACAGATAGCCTAGACCGCGTCCGGTTTGATAAAGCGCCATGCCGACAAAGCGCAGTGTTCCGCGAATGAGGCCAATATTGATTTGGCGCTGCTTCTGACGCTGCAGCCAAGTGCCAGAGTTTGCGTAGAGCAAATCTGCAATAAGCTCATAGTCCTTACCAGACTTGGGCATGTAGCGCGCACCCAACACCACCGCTTTGCCTTCAGATTTTGTCGACGCCACGAAGATGTGGAGCTCTCGCGCTTCACTTTGCGAGAGAGGGGTGAACCGCACCACCGCACCAGCGCCTCTGCCCAAGCCCGAGGAATTGGGTAAACGTATGGCAAGGCCACCGGTCGAGACGTTGATGATATTGCCACGCAGCCATGTGCCATCGGTACCTTGGACTTCGCAGCGCCGATCAACATTGATGCGGCGGCTGGCGCGCTGTTCGCGGCGCTCGGCAACCACGCCCAAAGCGCAACCGGCGATGATGAGATTGAAGATGTTCCAGCTGCCCACCACCATGGTCACTTCGGCCTGATAGGGCTGTGTGGTGATCTTGTAGATGGTCATTGCCAGTGCGGCGACGAGCACAACAAAGATGATGTAAAAGGGACGCGACAGCTCGGACAAGCGCGAGACATCGACGCTTTCATCCTTGGACGTCACCTTGAACGAAGGCTTGGATGGATTGCGCACCACCGACAGCAGCGCGCCGAACAGGTGCACCGACTGAATATATTCGTAGAGCTCGGAAATCCACGGCCAGCGCCAGCGCCCAAAGAGCGAGTTCTGCATGACCAAGTTCACGATGAAATAGGTCAGGGTATAGGCGGTGAACTCACCGGCAGAAGCGGTGAATATCTGCAAATCAAGGAAGAGATAGCAGAATGGCGCGAACAGGAAGATCATTCGCGACAGCGGGAAGAGCCAGAACATGGTCGAAGACATGTAGCTGATGCGCTGCTCGATCTTGAGACCGCGCTTGAACAGCGGGAAGCTGAACAACATGATCTGCATCATGCCTTGCGCCCAACGGGTCCGCTGGCCGATGAAGCTGGCGAAAGTTGCTGGCTGCAGGCCCGCAACCAGCGGACGATCGATGTAGATCGAGTTCCAGCCACGGCTGTGGAGCTCAATGGCGGTCTCACAGTCTTCCGTGATCGAGCGACCCGAAAAGCCGTTTGTATGTTCAAGCGCTTCACGGCGCAGCAGCGCTGCTGAACCACAGAAGAACGACGCATTCCAACGATCAAGACCGCGCTGAATGATGCCGTAGAACATTTCGTTCTCAGACGGCATCACCTCAAAGGTGCGCAGGTTACGCTCAAGCGGATCTGGATTGAGGAAGAAGTGCGGGGTCTGCACCAGGAAGAGACGCTGGTCGCGATCGAAATACGGAACGGTTTCCTGAAGGAAATCGCGCGCTGGCGCGTGGTCAGCGTCAAAGACGGCGACGAATTCGCCCTTAGACTGCGACAGACCATAATTGAGATTGCCAGCTTTAGCGTGCTCGTTGGCTGGACGCGCCAGATAGGACACGCCGAGTTCCTCGCACAATCCGCGCAGCTGGGTGTAGCGTTCTTGGGCAACAGCGGCGAGCTCTGGATCGGGATGCGAGCGCTTGGCGTCAGTGGCACCATCATCGAGCAGCCAGACGGTCATTTTGTCTGCTGGATAGTCGATGGCCTTGGCAGCCGCCAAAGTGCCCGCCAACAACTCATAATCTTCATTGTAAGTGGGGATGAAGATATCGACCGTTGGCACACGATCATTGGGTCCAAGACGGACCGAGCCGCGGGGCGGAATGGGCTTGAGCACGACAAACAAGCTCAAGAACAGCATGACGATGCAGTACATCTCAGCCAGATACAGGATCAGGCCGGGAATAAAGTCGGCGATCTCATAATAGGGCGGGATTGTACTGGTTGTGCGCCAATAGGCATAGCGCAGCACAATGATCGTACCGAAGGTCAGCAGCAGCAGCCGCCAATTCCCCCCAAGGTCCAGAAGCTTGATGACCAGCATGGCAGACAGTAGCAATACCGCCATGATCAGGTGAACTTGGAGGCTCACCGGGATGGCAATGAGCGCTAGCGTGGCAATCGCGATTGCCAGCCATGCAAAAACTGTGAGGGCCTTCGAAATTTTAGTCTCCTACGCTCTCACATACTCTATCGAGTGCTTGCTGGAGGGGATGGGACGAACACGCCCGGCGCGGTTGGCGCTGTGTTAGTCGAACCGGTGGACGATGTCCCCGAGGGTGGACGCGGCACCATTGGCCCGACGCCACCAGGCCTATCGGTTGGACTTGGTACAATTGGCCCAGAAATTGGCGGCACAATTGGTCGTGTCGTTGCAACCGGCTGAGGTGCTGGCGCAGCGGTTTGCGCGCGCGGGGCCGGGCGGGCGGTCGGAATGACCTCGGCAAAGCCTTGGACACCAAGCGGCCGAATAGGCGACAGGGTGGCACCAATCTGCATCGGCGCCTTGCCCGGAGGGAATACGCCCGTGTTCAGGCGCAGCTGATACATAACTTCGAGCAATTGCGCTTCGGTGACGCCACGACGGCACAGCTGAAGGCGGACATTGATGGAGCCACGATCCACCGCGCCGGAAGGGCGCAAGGTGGCTTCGATACGCTGCCAAGCATATATGCAGACGTCGCCATTGCTCGGCTTGGCTATCGCGTAGCCGAAGGGGCCATAATTGTTCTGGACGAAGAAGGGCGATACGGCCATGCCCGAATTGGGCCAAGCGGCGAGCGCCTCTTCGGTGAGGTTAACACGGGTGAACGGGATGTCGCTCAAACCAGCGTCGGACCCGTCGCTCCCCTTACCCACGAAACGAATAACCGAGATCTTATTCTCGCCAGCCGTGCGGGCTGTGGTTTCCAGGAAAATGTCATGTTTGACGGCATTAGGGTAGGTCGTCTGAACCACGCTGACCACCGCCGGGCCGCCCGGAGGGGGAACAACGATGGACTGTGCTGGAGCGATAACCATCGGCTCATGGGGCTTCAGCTCAGAGGTAGTCGCACAAGCAGCCAGAAACGCCGCCATACCAATGGACGCTAATATCTTAACTGTGAGCCTGCGCCGTGCCGCACTCAGCATTTTTGCCGGCCTTCCATACGTGAACATAGTCTAAACGCACCAAAGTGCCGAGCGACCCAAACCCCGGAACCCTCTGTCGCTAAATATTAATCAGCGCAGTTAAGCAGATGCTAACAAATCCTGTCTAAGCGCCATTTACCAATAAATTTTTCGTTTCGAAACTTACACTTAACGATGTTTAACAATGCGTTAAATGAAGATTTGAGAACGTTTTTCTTTACCTGACAGATGTATAGGCAGCGCGATCGAGAGTTATTCCGCCAGCGCGCGCCCAACATCCGAGACGTTAGGTCACAACTTAACTGCGCGCTGACATCAGCGACACTAGTACTTTACATGAAAAATGGAGAGGGGGAAGCGCCCTCAAATTGAGGCAGCATCTGCCGGCCGGGCTAGGGAATTCCCCCAAGAGGATCAGAAACTATTGGCGCAATGAAGATATCTCTGGCGCCAATAGAAAGAGAAATTGGGCCGGAACAAGCCGGCCCAATTCTAGTCTATTAGAGAACGACGGCAGTAACCTGAATTTCGACCAGCAGCTCGGGCAGAGCCAGCTTTGCTTCCACGCAAGCACGGGCTGGGGTGTGGCCCTGTGGGACCCATGCGTCCCAAACGGTGTTCATCTTGGCGAAGTCCGAAATGTCGCGCAGCCAGATGGTGGCCGAAACGATCTGGGTCTTGTCTGCACCAGCCTGGGCCAGAAGGCTATCGATCTTGGCGATAACTTCCTTGGTCTGTTCAACGACATCGGCGGTTGCTGGATTGCCAACCTGGCCCGCCAAAACAACGACCTTGCCCGAAGCAGGGTAGGACACAGCCTGGCTCATGCGTGGGCCAGCTTCAAAACGTTCGATCATCACTCTCTCCTTGATCAATGGGCAATTGGTCACACGCCGGAGGGGGCGAATGCAAGCATTTTTGCAAGGCCCTCCCGCAGCTGATGAAACCGCCTACTGATTGATCTGAAAGAGCATTTCCCGATCAGGACGCGCTGAGCGCCCGATCAAGATGGGTGTAGCCTCCATCAACGAAATGCCATTGCCCGGTGGTGTGCCCGGACTTGGCATTGGAGAGGAGGAAAACCACGTCGGCCGCAATTTCTTCAGACGTGGTCATGCGCTGCTCAAGCGGAATGGCTTTGGTGATATCCGCCAGTTTTTGCTCGGGATTATCGAAACTATCGACCCAGCGGCGATAAAGTGGCGTCATCACCTCGGCAGGAATAACCGCATTAACGCGAATGCCATCCGACAAGAGGGCTGCCGCCCATTCGCGCGTCATGGCCAGTTGCGCACCTTTGGCGGCGGCATAGGCGGACGTATTGCCCTGCCCCGTGATCGCGGTTTTGGAGGAGATATTGACGATGGCGCCCTTGGACAGCCGGAGCCACGGCAGGGCGAAATGGGCCATGTTGTAATAGTGGATGAGATTGGCATCGAGCGATTTGCGGAAGGCCGCAGGACCCGCTTCAAGGCCGATATTGTCATTAAAACCGGCGTTGTTGACGAGGCCGTCGATGCGGCCAAATTTTTCCGCCACGATTTCGATCGCGCGCTGGCAGGCGGCGTCGTCTGAGAGTTCAGTTTTGACAAAGCCGTAGTTCGGGGCGTGGGCTGACAGTTTGGCGGAGAAATCTGCCGACAGATCCGACCGCGCGACAATGACTGGGATGGCGCCTTCTTCGGCAAGACCCAAGCTGATGGCAGCGCCAATGCCGGAGCCGCCGCCAGTGACGATGACGACTTTGTCTTTAAGACCGAGATCCATTATGCGCCCCGAAATGTATTTTCTGCGATGGAGGACGGCTTCATCTCGATGGAGAACCCAGCGCGTTCAGGCGGCATATAGGCCGCATTTTGGATGACGCAGGGATCAAGGAAATGCTCGTGCAGGTGATCGACGAACTCGATCACGCGCCCGTCCTTGGTGCCCGAGACCACGAGATAATCGATCATCGAGAGGTGCTGCACATATTCGCAAAGTCCAACGCCACCGGCGTGTGGCCAGACGGCTTTGCCGTATTTCGCAGCCATCAGCAGAACCGAGAGCACTTCATTGAGCCCACCAATGCGGCAGGCGTCAATCTGGACGATATCAATGGCCTCGCGCGTGATGAACTGCTTGAAGAGAATGCGGTTTTGGCACATTTCGCCGGTGGCGACTTTGACCGGGCCAATGGCTTCGCGGATTTTGCGATGGCCTTCGACGTCGTCGGGGCTGGTCGGCTCTTCGATGAAATAAGGATTGAAGCGCTGGAGCGCATTGACCCATGAAATCGCCTGATCGACTTCCCAAACCTGATTGGCGTCGATCATCAGATAACGATCTGGCCCCATGATGGAGCGGACGATTTCAAGGCGACGAATATCGTCGGCAAGGTCGCGCCCAACCTTCATTTTGATATGGCTAAAGCCTGCTTCGACCGCTTCGGTGGCGAGGCGTGTGAGCTTTTCGTTGGAATAGCCGAGCCAGCCTGCCGATGTGGTGTAGCACGCATAGCCTTCCTGACGCAGTGTGGCGATGCGCTCGGCTTTCCCCGCCTCGGCCTTGCGGAAAATCGCCAAGGCTTCATCAGGGGTGATGGCATCGGTGAGGTAGCGGAAATCAATGATGGAAACGAGCTGTTCCGGGCTCATCTCGGCGACATAGAGCCAGACCGGCTTATTGGCTTGTTTGGCCAAAAGATCCCAGACCGCGTTGACCACCGCACCGGTTGCCAGATGCATCGCGCCCTTGTCTGGGCCAATCCAGCGCAGCTGGCTATCGCCGGTGACATGGCGCCAGAAGCGACCGGGGTCTTCTGCAATCCAAGCAAGGTCTAGCCCGACGACGCGATCGGTGAGGGCCTTAATGGCGGCAACCACAACTTCATTGCCGCGGCCGATGGTGAAGGTGAGGCCATGACCTTCCAACGCACCATCGGTGCCCAGCACCACATAGGCGGCGGAGTAATCTGGATCGGGGTTCATCGCATCCGAGCCGTCGAGCGAGGCCGAAGTGGGGAACCGCAAATCATGAGTAGAGAGCGATGTGATCTTCATTTTGCACCGATCCAGTAAGGCCCCCTCACCCGCCGCTTAGCGGCGACCTCTCCTCCAAAGGGAGAGGTGGGGCTCTGAGTTTGAGTGGCGATGGGCAGGTGGGGTCAGCCCGTCCAACCGCCGTCGATGATGTGGACTTGTCCGGTCGTATAGGTGGCACCGGCGAGATAGACGGCGAGATCAGCAACCTCCTGCGGCTGGGCGATACGGCCAATCGGCTGGCGCGCGATGAAGGCTTTTTTGGCCCCTTCGAAGTCGCCTGTAGCGTGCCAACGGTCGTGCAGGCTCGGGCTTTCGACAGTGCCGGGGCAGATCGCATTCACGCGGATGTTGGACGTGGTGTAGTCGCCCGCAATGGATTTGGTCAGGCCAATGACTGCGGCCTTGGAAATGGAATAGGCGGCGCGGTTGGGCACGCCTTTAATGGACGAGGCGACGGTTGCCATATTGATGATCGCTCCGTCTTTGCGCTCGAGCATCTGGGGCAGAATGGCGCGAATGGTGCGGATTTGGGCGCGGACATTGAGATCGAGCGCAAAATCGAGATCGGCGTCGCTCATCTCCAGGACCGAGCCGGAATGGACGATACCGGCGCAGTTGAAGAGCACGTCGATATGGCCAATCTCGGCGACTGCAGCGGCAACATCAGCATCCGAAAGGACGTTGAGGACGCGCGTCGTGATATTTGGAGTGCCGTTGAGCTCAGCCAGTTTGGCCGCATTGATATCGGTGGCGATAACCTTGGCCCCGGCCGCAGCGAAGGCCCGCGCAGACGCTTCGCCAATGCCTTGAGCCGCCGCCGTAATGAGTACGATTTTGCCTGAAATATCGGCCATGTCTTTGGTCCTGATGAAGTGGAAAGGGGCCGGTCCCTCGTCCGGCCCCCGTAACAATCTTAGTCGTAGAGAACGGCAGCGATCTCTGGATCGGCCATGTTGTCCTTGTCGTAGTAGTAGAAGCCGGTATCGATGATCGCAGGCAGGGTTTCGCCCTTGAGAGCCTTGATGGCGGCAGCAACGGTTTCGTAGCCAATGCCAACTGGGTTCTGGGTGATCGCGCCATTGACGAGACCGGACTGAACGAAGCCCTTCTGCGCGGCACCGGAGTCAAAGCCGATCACGACGATCTGGCTGTTGAGCTCCTGCTTGCCGTTGGCAACGCCAATGGCCGAGCCTTCATTGGTGCCGAAAATGCCCTTGAGATCTGGGTTTGCCAGCAGGATCGACTTGGTGACTTCGGTCGACTGAAGATGGTCACCACCGCCGTATTGAACGGTGACGATTTCGATCTTGGGATGGGCTTCCTTGATGCGGTTGACGAAGCCTTCAACGCGCTGAATGCCGGTGCCGCTGGTCTGGTCGTGACCAACAACAGCAATCTTGCCTTCGCCGCCGATGAGCTCGGACATTTTGTCGGCAGCCAGAGCGGCAGCGGCAAGGTTGTCAGTGGTGGCAGTGGTCAGCGGGATGTCGCTATCGACGCCAGAGTCAAAAGCGATGATCGGAATGTTGGCGGCCTTAGCCTGTTCGAGCAGTGGCACGGCGGCTTGGCTGTCGAGAGCGGCAAAGCCGATAGCGTCTGGGCTACGCGAGAGGGCTGCAGCCAGCTGATCGAGCTGACGGTCAACCTGGCTTTCGCTTTCTGGGCCTTCAAAGGTGATGGTTGCGCCAAGTTCAGCGCCAGCCTTTTCTGCGCCAGCTTTTACAGCCTGCCAGAACTGATGCTGGAAACCTTTCGAGACCAGCGCGATGTCATATTGATCCTGCGCAAGGGTCACGCCGGAAGCGCTGACAAGTGCGAGTGCGCTGATGGCGCCGAGCAGAGTACGTCTAAGCATAGGGTTTCTCCTCCCAAGTGTTCACGTCTTGGCTCAAAAGAGCCGGTCGTCAGCGCCCAGATTGGGGCGCGATACAAGCGTCGCCGCTAAAGGGTGCGGCGGCGCAGTATGTCGGCATAGACGGCCAAGATAATGATGCAGCCGGTGACAACCGTCTGCCATTCCTGCGCCACCGAAAGGATGCGCAGGCCATTGGCCAAAACTGATATGATAAGCGCGCCGATGAGCGTGCCAAGCACGGTGCCGCGGCCGCCAGAGAGCGAAGTGCCCCCGATAACCACCGCCGCAATCGCGTCGAGCTCATAGCCCTGACCCAAGGCGGGCTGGGCGGAATTGAGACGCGAGGCAATGAGTATGCCAGCCACGCCACAGATCGAACCTGCCGTTGCGTAAACCGCAATCTTCCAGCGATCTACATTGACGCCGGAGAGGCGCACGGCTTCTTCGTTGGAGCCCAAAGCAAAGGTGTAGCGGCCAAGGGCGGTTTTGCTCAGCACGAAGGCGGCCACGATCGCAACGGCAAACAGCACGAGCACACCATTGGGAATGGGCAGTGCAGGAATGACTGCGCCCACCAATGAGCCCTGCGCGATTTGCGTAAAACCGGGCGTGTCGTTGAAATAGATTGGACGCGTGCCAGAAATGACCAGCGAAAGGCCCTTTAGGATCAGCATCATGCCAAGAGTGGCGATGAAGGGTGGTACTTTGAGCTTGGCAATCACCGTACCGGAAACAAGACCGGCGCAGGTGCCAGCGAGAATGGCCCCAACCACACCAACGGGCAGGGGCAAGCCGAGATAGGTGAGCAAAACGCCTGCGATGACGGCACAGAAGGTCATGAGCGTTCCGACCGAAAGGTCGATGCCGCCCGTGATGATGACCAGCGTCGCCGCGATGGCGAGAACACCATTGACCGAGGTGGCCTGCAGAATGGCCAGAATATTCTGGGTCTGCATGAAATTGGGCGAGGCCAAAGAGAAGACAATGATCAGCGCAAGAAGCCCTGAGAAGGCGAGCAGTCGATGGAAGGCGCCCGAAATGCGAATGCCTGACTTCTGTGCGGGTACGGCGGCGTCTGTCATAGTTTTTCTCTCCCCCTCAATTGGCGCGGAGCCTTAGCCCGCGCGCTTGAGCTCCATGCCGTCGCGCATGGTTGCCAGGCGCATGATTTCTTCTTGGCTCGCGCCACCGGGAAGGATGCCCGTGAGGCGACCTTCACACATGACAGCGATCCGATGAGCCAGGCGCAGTATTTCCGGCAGCTCGGAGGAAATCACGATGATCGCCTTCCCCTCAGCCGCCAAAGCATTGAGTAATTTATAGATTTCAGATTTCGCACCGACGTCGATGCCGCGCGTCGGCTCGTCAAAAATCAGCACATCGCAATCGCGCAGCAGCCATTTGGCGATGACCACTTTTTGCTGATTGCCCCCAGAGAGCAGGCGCGCTTCTTGCCCGTCGCTCGGTGTTTTGATGGCGAGCTGGCGAATGTAGCCCTTGGCCGCTTCCGCCATGCCGCCCTCATCGAGCACGCCGCCCGCGTGGGTAAAGCGCCCAAGACTGGCCAGAGCGATATTGTTGCGCACGTCCATCCCGGTGGCGAGACCGAAGAGCTTTCTGTCTTCGGAGAGATACCCAATGCCCGCTTCGACAGCGTCCTTGGGAGAATTGATGGTGATGCGCTTGCCGTTGACATAGACCTCGCCGCCGTCACGACGATCCGCGCCGAAAATCGCGCGTGCAACCTCGGTGCGGCCTGCGCCCATCAGCCCGGCAAAGCCGAGAATTTCGCCCTTGCGAACGGTAAAGCTGACATCGCGGATTTCGCGACCACGAGAGAAGTTTCGGACATCGAGCGCCACTGGCGCGTTTGACGTGTCCGGAATGACCAACGCCTCATTGGTCAACGCGCGCCCTACCATCATGGAGATAATGGTTTCGATCGGTGTGTCAGCTGCCGGAACAGTGCCAACATATTCGCCGTCGCGCATAATGGTGACGCGGTCGGAAATGCGTTTGATTTCGTCCATCTTGTGAGAGATGTAAACAATGCCAACACCGTCCGCCTTGAGGCGATTGATGATGGCGAACAGCTCGGCGATTTCGGCGTCGTTAAGCGCAGCGGTCGGCTCGTCCATGATGAGGACACGGCTGCGATAAGACAGCGCTTTGGCGATTTCGATCATCTGTTGCTTGGCAATGGTAAGGGTTTCGACCTTCACCGTTGGCTCAAGCTTCAAATTCATCTGCGCGAAAATTTCCGCCGCATCGCGATTGAGCTTGGCTTCGTCCAGAATGCCGAACTTGCGCGGCTCGCGACCGATGAAAATGTTTTGCGCAGCAGTGAGATCGCGCATAAGCGCCAGCTCTTGGTGAATGATGGAAATGCCGTTCGCCTGGGCCTCGCGCGGCGAGCTGATGTTAGTGTGAGCGCCGTTAACAAGCACGCTGCCAGCGTCGCGAGAATAGACGCCAGAAAGGATTTTCATCAGCGTGGACTTGCCCGCGCCATTCTCTCCCATGAGAGCATGAACCTCACCGGGCAAGAGTTGAAACTGCGCATTGGAGAGAGCGCGGACGCCGGGAAACGACTTGTCGACACCGGTCATCTCGACCAGCGGCACAAGCGTCGCGTTCACGTTCCCAGCCGGATTTTGCGCCACAGTGATGTCCTCCTCAGGGAGGCTCCTCAGCTATCCCCGCCCCGACCATAGTAACATGTTAGTACGCCTGTCAAGTGGTCTGACCAGTAGACAGGTTGACCGGTAATGCCTATGGTGTGTTGTGGAGGTGGTCATGAAACTACAGGCCGTTTCAAACCGAAAACTATATATCCAGATTGCCGATCAGATCCGCGATCAGATCGCGGCTGGCGCGGTCGCGCCCGGCGTACAGCTGCCTTCAGAGCGCGACTTGGCCCAAAGCCTGGGCGTATCCCGCCCGACTGTGAGGGAAGCGCTGATCGCGCTGGAAGTCGCCGGTTTGGTCGAGGTGCGTGTTGGCGTCGGCGCTTTCGTTAAAGGGCCTTTGGCCCGCGAAACCGATCTTCCCGAGCAGAGCGCATCGCCCGTTGAAATTATGGCCGTGCGACGTCTTTTAGAGCCGGAAGCGGCGGCCTTGGCCAGCCAAGGCATTTCCTCTACCGGTCGAGAGCGTCTCAAGCAAACGCTCATCCGCATGGGCGAAGAGACAGCATCCGGGCAATGGTCGTCCGACAGCGACCGCACTTTGCACATGACGCTGGCTGAAGCATCCGGCAATAGCGTTTTGCGCGAAACGCTGGAAGGTCTTTGGGCCTCGCGGACGGGAGCGGTCGACGAGCAGTTTCACCGGCACCTTGGCGATATCGACGCCGTTCGAGCGCATATTCTTTCCGACCACGTGTCTATTGCAGATGCCGTTTTGGCCGGGAATGCGGACGCTGCGCGCGCCGCGATGACGGCGCATCTCGACTATGTCGCGCAGGCCATGACCGACGTTTGGGATTAATTCCCTTTGCATCGACGCAAGAAAAAACCGGGCCACCTCGCGATGGTCCGGTTTGTTTTTGTAGTCTCGATAAGCGCTTGGCTTAGATCTTGATGTCCTTATTCCCCAGCTTCATCAGCAGGAAGAGTGAGGCCATGGTCAGGACCAGTAGAATGGTCGAGAGCGCTGCGGCCGTGCCCAACTGACCACGGATCACTTCAGCATAAATGCCGAGCGCCAAGGTCTGGGTGCTGGTGTTGTAGAGGAAGAGCGTCGTCGAAAGCTCGGTGATGATGGTCACCCAACTCAGCACCGCGCCCGATAGAATGCCGGGGCCGAGCGCCGGAACGATGATGCGGGTCAGGGTTGTCCACTTGGACGCGCCTAGGCTCATCGCCGCTTCTTCAATGGCTGGGTTGAGCTGGCCCATGAGCGCAGTCGTCGAGCGCACCGAATAGGGCAATCGACGAATAGTCAGTGACAGCACCATGATCAGCGCCGAACCGGTGAGGATCAGCGGGCCGGTCGAGAACGCAGTGATCAGCGCAATACCGATAACCAGGCCCGGCACCACATAAGGCACCATGGTCATGGTATCGAGCACATTGCTGAGCCAGCCCTTACGACGCACAACGAGATAGGCAACCAGAACAGCGATCACCACCAGAATGGCGAGGGCGGTGAGGCCAATGCCAAAAGTGTTGCCGATGTAGCGCCAGATATCACGCTGCGAGCCGACATAGTTCTTAAAGCCCCACCCATCGACGAACTGGCCGTATAGGGTGTTGCGGAAGGAGGAAATGACCACCACCACCAAGGGCGCGAGCGCGAGGAAAAGGAAGGAATAGACATAGGCGTGAACGCCGAAGTTTGCCCAACCCTTGATCTGCTTCGGCTCGATGGTGCGCATCGCCGTCATCGAGAATTTCTGACGGCTGGCCAGATATTTTTGGAACAGGAAGATCGACATGGTCACGAGGATGACGATGACGGCGACCGAAGCGGCAAAGCTCTGGTCGGTCGAAACTTCACCGACGAAGGACGAATAGATCAACACTGGAACCGTCCGGAAGCCCTGCCCGATCAGCATTGGCGTGCCGAAATCGGCAAAGGCACGCACGAAAACCAAGAGCGAGCCCGCGAGAACCGTTGGCCAGAGGAGCGGCGCAATAACTTGGACGGCGCGACGGAGCCCCGTAACACCCATGCTTTCAGCCGCCTCGAGCAGCGACACGTCCACCGTGCGCCAAGCACCCATGAGATAGGTGAAGATCAGCGGCACAAGCTGCAGGGTCAGCACGAGGATGATGCCCGGGAAGCCATAGATACTTGGCGGTTTGACGCCGAATACATCCTGGATGAGCTGGGTCACCATGCCGTTGTTGCCCAGCATGAGGATCCAAGAATAAGCGCCGATGAACGGCGGCGACATCATGGAGGCCAGAATAAGGATCTGGATGATGCCCGAACCGCGGACGCGGAACATGGTCATGAAATAGGCGAGCGGGAAAGCCACGGCGAGCGCCAGAACCGTCACGCAGACCGTGACGAGAACGCTGTTCCACAGGGTGGAATAGTAAAGGCGCGAGGAGAAGAACTTCTCAAAGCCCGCCAGCGAAAACTCACCGTCGGCGCTGAAGCTGTTGAACATGACCGTCATCAACGGCCAGATCACCATCAACAAATAGCCAGCGGTGAGAACGACGGCGACCGTGGTCCAACCGTCGAACTTTTGCCGAGTTGCGCTCACTTGGACTTGCTCCGCGTGATCGAAACGCCAGTGACGGCATCAAAATAGGTCAAAACGTCGTCCTTAAAGACCAAGGAGACCTTGTCGCCACGCTGCCAGAGCGCGTCACGGATCGAGAATTCAAGGAATTCTACGGTTTCGCCAGTGCTCAGACGCGCGCGGATTTGCGAATGGGAGCCAAGGAACGTTTCTTCAACGACCTCAGCTGGCAGACCGTTTTCGCCAACATGCACGGCTTCTGGACGTACAGAAATCTGCACCTTGCCCGTCGCGGTTGGCTGGATACGATTGGTCACGTCAAGAACAACGCCGTCGCCAAGATCGACAACGGTCTGATCACCGCGCTTTTCAATTTCGCGCTCGATAAGGTTGGTCTTGCCGATGAACTCAGCAACGAAGCGATTTGCCGGGTTGCGGTAGATTTCTGCAGGCGTATCGCACTGCTGCACCACACCCTGGTTCATCACCGCGATACGATCCGACACGGCCATGGCTTCTTCCTGGTCGTGGGTGACGTAAACGGTGGTGATCTTGGAAGCGCGCTGCGCTTCCCGAATAGTGTCACGCATCTCAACGCGCAGCTTGGCGTCAAGGTTGGACAGCGGTTCGTCCATCAGCAGAACGGCGGGCTTGATCACCAGAGCACGGGCAAGCGCCACACGCTGTTGCTGACCACCCGACATTTGGCCCGGCAGACGATCCGCAAGATGGTCCATGTGGACCTGCTTGAGGGCGACGGAGACACGCTCAGCGGCCTCCGCCTTCTCGACTTTGCGAGTCTGCAGCCCGAAGGCAACATTCTTCGCCGCAGTCATCTGCGGGAAAAGGGCATAACTCTGGAACACCATGCCGATGTTTCGCGCCGCTGGCGAACGATCATTGATGACGACATCGTCAAAAGAGATCGTCCCGGATTCAATGGAATTGAAACCGGCGATCATGCGCAGCAAGGTTGTCTTGCCGCAGCCTGAGGGGCCAAGAAGCGTGAAGAATTCACCTTCATGAATGTCCAGATCGAGATTTGGGATCGCGACCTGGCCGTTGTACTCTTTGCGCAGAGAGCGCAGCGCGATGCTGGTCACCGGGCTGCTCCTATTGGTTGTTAAACGTTCTTAGAAATTAGCTTCGAGGATCGTGCGGTACTTCGCAACGATTGCATCGCGGTTCGCTGCTACGTAGGCGCCATCTTCCTGAATGGTCGGGATGTCAGACAGGGCTGGCAGGCCTGGCTTGACAACACCATCACGCAGCGGACGACCAGCGGTCTGTTCCGCCAGAATGGTCTGGCCTTCTTCAGAGATGATGAAGTCCACGAAGGCCTTGGCAGCAGCTTCGTTTGGTGCACCCTTGATGACCTGGAGCGTTGCCGGCAGGAAGGCTGCGCCTTCAGACGGGTAAACGATCTCGACCGGCGCGCCCGAGAGGACGAAGTTGAGCGAAAGCGGTTCGTAGGTAAGGCCAACGATATACTCGCCTGCGGCAACGTCCTTAGCTACTTGGCTGGACGAACCGATGGTGATGCCGTTGAGCTGGGTCACGAGCTTGCCAACAAAATCCCACGACGCGTCGGATTCATAGTCGCCGCCAACAGCCTTGAGCATGTTGGTGAGCTGAGCAAAGGCAGACGAGGACGCCGTTGGGTCGCCGAAGGCAATCTTGCCCTTCAGCTCTGGCTGTAGCAGGTCTGCATAGGACTTGATTTCGATGCCAGCAGCAGCGGTCGCTTCGGTGTTAACCAGAAGGTTCGAACCGTCAGCTTGGTATGGGGTGAAGAAGCCGGTTGCGTTCTTGCCAGCTTCAACCATGAATTCATTGTTTGGCGAAACATATTCAGCCCAGAATTCAGTGTGGGCCGCAGCCTGAGCCGCGCCGCCACCGAACAGCACGTCACCCTGTGGGTTCGACGCTTCCGAACGGATACGCTGGTAAAGCTCGCCGGTCCCTGCGGTGATAATCTGGACCTGAACACCGGACTTTTCTTCAAAGACAGGGATCAGGCTTTCCAGCATGCCTTCTTCATTCGGGGTGTACACGGTGAGCGTGGTACCCGAAATAGCAGCGTCCTGAGCAACGGCGCCGAGAACACCGGTCAGGGAAAGTGCGATAGCAGCAATTGTTGCTGCACCAATGGATGACGTGCGACGCATGTCGATATTCCTCTCATCGGCTATGACAAAGCCTGAGGGAATTATCGCACTTTAGTGCATGCCATGTTCTGCAATATCGTCTTGGCCTCACCCCCAAGGGTATTGACAAAACGTTAACCTGAAGCGGTCGACTAGGTTTTCTCTGCTGGACACAGGATTTTCAAGTCTGAGCAATGGACCGAAAAGTGGGAATTCTCCGAACAACCCTCTGATAATTCTACTGAAATCCAATCATGCATAGATTCTCATGAGGCCATTTTGCTCTCGCGGGCAGATCAAAAATTTGTCCCAGACTGCTCCTAAAAAGCGCGTGAAAATCTGATCCGGCGCAGCTGGGCGTCGTGATATCAACGGTTTTAAAGGCAGGCGGCAGTGAGGAAACTGCGCACGTACCCACTGTAGCACCGGAATCGTGACACTGTAGTGACGGACTTTGGGCACATGGACCGCCCAAGTAGCCAACCGCAGCTAAAAGATTGACATAGAGACAACTGTATCAGACACCAACATCCAGAACGCTTACGACCGCTAGTGTGACAGGGGCATCGCCATGTTGGATCAGAACAAGTTCGATGGTGATGATCCATACTATCCAGCGCGCAACTTATCGTATGTCGTGGGCAAAGGGGGGCGCTTGCGACGTCACCGCTATCTCGGTGAGTTGCGGAGCTTCTTGTGGCCGACAGTGGTTGCGGCTGCCTTAATAGGCGCCGTATATGTCTCCACGATCACTCGTTTTGGTCGCAATGACTGGAGCAATATCCTCTTAGCAGTTGCGGTTCTGACGTCTGTCCCACTGGGCAGTGCGCTGATATTGGCGGGACTCCGCCGCCACTCATCAGCAATCTTCACTGCCGCCCTTGTCACAATAGGGCTACTGAGTACCGCGGTGACGGTTCTCTCTGCATTGCGCCTGCCAATAAGCTATCAGGGCATCATGCTCGCGGCGCCTATTCTGATTATGGCAATGGCTTATGCCAACCTCCGCTTTCAGCGCACATTTCGCGCACATGTGGTGCTTGCAGCGTTCAATAATGCCGGTGAGGTGTCAACCGAACTGGGAAGTATTCCAATAGTTGAGGCAGATGCCGGTAATCTAGAGGATGCTGAGATTCTGCTGATCGACCCGCAGACGCACCACAGCGAAGCCTGGTCCAAAGTGCTCGCAACCTGCTATTTGCGCGGCATTGAAATTATGCCATGGTCGGCCTACCGCGAAATTCTACTCGGCCGACTGGAAGTCAAAAGCTTCGAGGTCTCGCATCTGGCTTACACCCCGAGCCAAGTGTTTTATACGCGCTGCAAACGGCTTCTCGACATTATCATCGTCTTAGCCACGCTTCCTATCACTGTCCCGATCGCGTTGTTGGTCATGGGCTATATTGGCCTAAGAGATGGTTTTCCGGTCATCTTCGTACAGGATCGACGCGGATATGGTGGCAAAAGCTTCCGAATGTACAAACTTCGCACCATGTATAATGGCACGGAGGGTGGCTCCACGACAGTATCGGACAGTCGCATTATTCCCGGCTGCAATCTCATCCGCAAGCTGCGTTTTGACGAGCTACCGCAGCTCTACAATATCTTGCGCGGAGACATGAGCTTGATCGGTCCCCGTCCGGTTGCCGAATATGTGGCGGAAAGCAGCGCGGCTCTAGAACCGAAATACGGACTTCGCAGCCTTGTCCTTCCTGGAATCACGGGCTGGGCACAGGTGCGCTCGGGCTATGCCGCGACCCCAGAAGAAGAGATCGAGAAACTCTCCTACGACCTCTACTACATCAAGCACTTGTCTGTGGATTTGGACATTTACATCGTATTCAAAACGATACGGACGGTGCTGTTCGGCGCAGGACGATAGGTGTTCGACATTGTCCGGCATCAGCACCTGTGTCTCAGAAATGGGTTTGCGATTTAAGGAGAGTTCTGGTCTCGTCTGAGTGACGAAAGACCCAGAATGACGACGAAAACAACGAAGACGAAATCATCCGCAGAGCAGGTTGTGAAGGACATTCGCCGCGCGACACGACGACACTTTTCCGCCGAGGACAAGATCCGGATCGTGCTCGACGGATTGCGTGGCGAGGACAGCATTGCTGAGCTGTGCCGACGTGAGGGCATCGCCCAGAGCGTCTATTACTCTTGGTCAAAGGAGTTCATGGAAGCTGGCAAGCGACGTTTGGCTGGTGACACAACTCGTGCCGCCACCAATGATGAGGTTCGGGATTTACGCAGGGAAGCAAGCGCCCTCAAGGAATGCGTTGCTGATCTGACGCTCGAGAATCGCCTGCTTAAAAAAAGCATGATCGGGGATGGGGAGGATATCGAATGAGATATCCCTCATCTGAAAAGCTCGAGATTATCCGGCTGGTTGAGCAATCGCATCTCCCCACCAAACAGACGCTGGACCGGTTGGGTATTCCGCGGCGAACCTTTTATCGTTGGTACGATCGCTACTTGAACGGTGACCCTGAGGCGCTGGAGGATCAATCCTCGGCACCAAGCCGGGTCTGGAACCGAGGCTGTGTTAAAACTCGTTGAAGTTGGTCTCGCCCGTCGGTTTGTGACAGCGCGTTTTGGCTCTCTTCATCCCGATATGGCTTTGAGGGTGGCAGTCACACCGGCGACAGCGATGGCGCGCTTGAGGTTATAAGCCAGGATGGTCAAGCTGGCCTCAGTTGCGACGTTCTTTAGGCCCCGCGTTCGGAAGTGGGTGGCACCCATCCAGCCTTTTATAGTGCCGAAGACGTGCTCGACTGTGCAACGCCGAACCGCCATTG
>NZ_JAEMNZ010000013.1:0-85068 GCF_016461625.1 Devosia sp. MC532
ACCCCGATCCCTGACCAGCCTGACAGCCTCGAGCTTGAACTCCCGGCTGAACTTGCGTCTCTCCATAAAAACTCTCCAGTTCCAAAAACACCTTAACTCGGTGTCCTCAAAACCGGCAGCAGCTCAAAAGTAGGCGCTGGCAGCTCCAGCATCTCACCATCGTAGAACCCACCATCGCGCCGCTGGTCATCCTCTTCCAGCAGATACGCGTAGTAGGCTTGCTCGACAGCCGTCAGCTCCGCATCGGTCAGCTCTTCGCGGATGGAGACCACAGCATTTTGTCGACGACGATGTTCATCGAACCGCGCATCCACCTCCGCAGCGGCCTTACGAACAAGCTTGACGGCTTCTCTGGAATCTTTGGTCCTGAGAGAAAAAACCTCTTCGGTCTTCGGATACGTGTCTCGGATGTCCAACGGCACGGAAGCACGATGGTAGTAAACGCCTTTACGGCACACCAAGCGGGGATGTTTTGGCACGTCAGTCATGCCCTTCGCTGTAGCAGTTCAATGGAACAGCAGGAAGGTCAAGGCACTGGATATGCTGGGAATTCAGGAACTCTGGGCTTCCAGAGTGAAGTGGCGGAGAGGGGGGGATTCGAACCCCCGATAGAGTTGCCCCTATGCCGCATTTCGAGTGCGGTGCATTCAACCGCTCTGCCACCTCTCCGCGAGGTCTTCAGCGATCTTTTCCAAGACCGCCGTGGTTGATGGGCGGCTTATGACATAGGCTTTTTACCCTTGCAACTCCCCCGCCCCAAGATTTCCTCGCTGATATTGCGACATGTTTTCCGCCTCACCCTGCAGACCGAGGCCAAACACAAGGGGAAGTCCCGCAATCCCACGCCTTCAGCAGGGCTAAAAGCGGTCGCTATGCAATTTTGCTGGACGGAGAGGCGATTGTGGAAAACACCATGATCACAGTTCAGCAGAACCGACGAGCAAAGCCCGGTTTTTCAGGGGCTTTGCCTTGACTCTGGCGCCATTTCCCTCGATAAGCCGAGCAACTTGCGCGCTGGTGTCTAACCAGAGCGTTTGTTTCGTTTGAAAACGCTGTTCGAGGCTACGGGTCAAACTCGATTTGACCAATCGCGAAGACCGCTGATCCCAAAAGGGTTTGCGGCGCCGTAGAGCGCGACAACAAGGGACCGATTGAAACCCAATCGGACTATATATGACTTTTGCCGTTATCAAGACGGGCGGTAAGCAGTACAAGGTTGCTGCTAACGACGTCATCAAGATCGAAAAGCTGGACGCAGCTCCAGGCGACATCGTCACCTTCGACGAAGTCCTCATGGTTGGCGACACCGTCGGCGCTCCGCTGGTGGAAGGCGCTCTGGTCGCTGCTGAATTGGTTGAAACCAAGAAGCAGAAGACCGTCATCATCTTCAAGAAGCGTCGTCGCCACAATTCGCGTCGTCGTAACGGTCACCGCCAGCAGCTCACCACTGTTCGCATCACCGAAATCCTGACCGGCGGCGCAAAGCCGACCATTCAGGCTGCTGCTAAGGCTGAAGCCCCAGCTGCTGTTGCTGATGAAGCTGCAGCACCAAAGGCTGCTAAGAAGCCAGCTGCTAAGAAGGTTGCTGCAACCGACGACGCTGCTGCTGAAAAGCCAGCAAAGAAGGCCGCTGCCAAGAAGGCAGCTCCTAAGGCCGATCAGGAATAAGGAGCCCTAGAGATGGCACATAAAAAAGCAGGCGGTTCATCCCGCAACGGTCGTGATACCGCTGGCCGTCGTCTTGGCGTGAAGAAGTTCGGTGGCGAAGCTGTTATCGCTGGCAACATCATCATCCGTCAGCGCGGCACCAAGTGGGCAACCGGCACCGGCGTTGGTCTTGGTAAGGACCACACCATCTACGCACTCGTAGACGGCAACGTTGCGTTCCGCACCCGCGCAAACAACAAAGTACACGTGTCTGTCATCCCGGCAGCAGCAGCCGAATAATCCGGCAAGCTGACAATCTTGCCGGTGACCCTAGGTCCCCCGGCAAGTTTGGTGACACACCGAAAATGAAGGGGGACCGGGAAACCGGTTCCCCTTCTTTCCTTTCGGAGTGAATGCTATGACCAGCTTTAAAGACCTGCTGCCAACCACGACCACCACTGCGCGCCTGGTTCTGGCCACTCCGACCCTCAATGACGTCCAAGCCATCGCGCGCGCGTGCAATAATCGAAATCTGCATCGATTCATGTCGCGATTGCCCTTCCCATACGGCGAAGACGACGCCCGCTTCTTTATCGAAAACATTGTTCCCAGTGATGGCGAGCACGTGCTCGGCATTTATCTCGAGGGAGCGTTAATCGGTATCGTTGGTTTTCGTCTTGAAGGCGGACAGGAGCCAGAACTGGGCTACTGGCTGGCGGAAGAGCATTGGGGGAACGGTTATATGAGCGAAGCCGCCGAAGCCTTGGTGGCTGCGGCGCGCAAAACAGGCATCGCATCGCTTAGGTCGCGCGCCTTGGCCGAGAACACCGCCTCGCGCGGGGTTTTGCGTAAAATTGGCTTTATCGAAGTGGGGGAAGGCCCTGACCTCGAAGGCAATCTGATCGGACAGCCCGTCGTTTATATGAGATTGGAACTCATAAGATGACCACGCTCAGAACAGAACGCCTGACCCTCAGGCAGCCAAGCCTTGATGATGCACCAGCCTTTGTTTTGACCATGGGCTCTTATGATGTTGCGCGCTGGATGACGCCTCTGCCGTGGCCATTCACCCTGAGCATGGCGCGCGATTGGCTGGCCGATGTGATCGCGCCGAGCTCAGTGCGCACCATGTTTGTCGTTGAACAGAACGGCATCATGGTGGGTGGAGTGACCATCACCCCTGAGCTGGGGTTTGGCATAACCCGCAGCCATTGGGGACGCGGCCTCGGCACCGAGGCGGTGCGCGCCGTGCTCGATTGGTATTTTGCCTCATCCGAACGGGACGCCATCACCACGGCGGTGCAGATCAACAATTTGGCGTCGCTCCGCTTGCAGGAGAAACTGGGTTTTTTGCCCATTGATCGCGACCGACGCTTCTCTCATGCGTTGCAGCACAATGTGGAGCATGTGATCTCCCAACTGACGCGCGGTGCTTGGGTGGGACGAGAGATGCTCGCCGAACCGCAAGCGCGAGAGGATAACAGACGCGTGCTGGAATGCTGAGCCCGATGATCAAAACCGCGCGCCTAACGCTGCGTCAGCCAATATTGGCCGACGCCGAGCTGATTACCCGCTATCTCAATAATTTTGAGGTATCGGGCAATCTGGCGCGCGTTCCCTACCCTTATGAGCGCAGCTATGCCGATACTTGGCTGCGGTCTTTGCGCCCACCCAGTGTCGCAGACGAGGTCAATTTCTCAATTGATCTCGACGGACGGGGATATGTGGGCCATATCGGCTATCAATCTGGTCCATCCGGTCCTGTTTTGGGATATTGGTTGGGTCAACCCTATTGGAACCAAGGGATCATGAGTGAAGCCGCGACGGCAGCTGTCGCGTGGTTTTTTGCGCAAACCCAGGCTCCAGCCCTTTACTCGGGCGTCTACCATTTCAACCATGCCTCGCTGGCCGTGCAAAAACGGCTCGGGTTTACCGAGATGGAACGTTCCACTTTGCACTGCCTTGCACGAGACGCTGAGGTAGAGCATATCGATACCATATTGACGCACAGCGTCTGGAAGGCACGACAGGCATGAAATTTCTCGACCAGGCCAAGGTCTACATCAAATCAGGTGCTGGTGGCGCTGGCGCTGTCAGCTTCCTGCGCGAAAAATTTGTTGAGTTCGGCGGCCCCGATGGCGGCAATGGCGGACGCGGCGGCAATATTATTGCGGAATGCTGCGAAGGGCTGAACACGCTCATCGACTTCCGCTATCAGCAGCACTTCCGCGCTGACACCGGCGTACACGGCATGGGCAAGAACCGCACCGGTGCCGACGGCGAAGACATTGTGCTGCGCGTGCCCAAGGGCACCCAGATCTTTGAAGAAGATCAGGAAACGCTGATCGCCGACTTCACTGAAATCGGCCAGCGCGTTGTTCTGCTGCAGGGCGGCAATGGCGGCTTCGGCAATGCCTATTTCAAGACCTCGTCCAACCAGGCGCCGCGCCGCGCGAACCCTGGCCAGGAAGGCATTGAAAAGGGCATTTGGTTGCGCCTGAAACTGATCGCGGACGCGGGTCTCGTCGGCCAGCCAAACGCAGGCAAGTCGACCTTCCTCGCCGCTGTTTCGGCGGCAAAGCCAAAGATCGCCGACTATCCCTTCACCACGCTGCACCCCAACCTCGGTGTTGTGCGCATTGGCGAGCGTGAATTCGTTCTGGCCGATATTCCGGGCCTCATCGAAGGCGCGAGTGAAGGCATTGGGATCGGTGACCGTTTCCTCGGCCACATTGAACGCTGTAAGGTTCTGATCCACCTCATCGATGGCACCAATGAAGACGTGGCACACGTCTATGAAGCGGTGCGCTATGAGTTGGGCGCCTATGCGGACGTTTTGGCAGAGAAGGAAGAGATTGTTGTTCTCAACAAGATCGACGCTCTGACCGAAGAAGAGATCGCCGAAAAGGTCGCCGCCATTCAGGAAGTGACCGACGCTGAAATCCGCCTCGTTTCCGGCGCGACCGGTAAGGGTGTCGATCAGGTTCTTTACGACGTGCTGAACCTGCTTGATGCAGAAAAGGCCGCAGAGGACGCTGGCAAGACTGCCCACGTTCCGTGGACACCATAATCTAGCCCAATCTGGGGGTTCTCGCTGTGTTGAGAACCCCTTTTTTCCGACGACCCACGCGCCTCTTGAGAACCAGGCTCTGGCGCACCAAAGACCCACAATCGGATCTAAACAGATGACCGCCCTCGCCTCCTACCGCCGCATCACCATCAAGATCGGCTCGGCCCTTTTGGTGGACAAAGCTGGCAAATTGCGCGCCGAATGGCTGGCGCAGCTGGCTCAAGACGTGGCGAGCTTGAAAGGCGAAGGCAAGGAGATCGTTATCGTCTCCTCAGGCGCGATTGCGCTCGGTCGTGGGCTGCTGGGACTATCGGCGCTGTCGCTGACGCTCGAACAATCGCAAGCGGCCGCCAGTGCCGGGCAAATTGCGCTGTCGCAGGCTTGGGCAGAGGCATTGGGCAAGCATGGTATTGTGACCGGGCAAATCCTGATCACGCCCAATATCACCGAAGAGCGCCGCTACTTCCTCAATGCGCGCACAACCATCCGCACGCTGCTCGGCTTGGGCGCAATTCCAATCATTAATGAGAATGACTCGGTGGCTACGGCTGAAATTCGCTATGGCGACAATGATCGCCTGTCGGCGCGCGTCGCCACGATGATCGAAGCGGATTTGCTTGTTCTGCTCTCCGATATTGATGGACTCTACACCGCGCCTCCCGCCAAAGACCCCAACGCGACCCATATTCCGGTCGTGGACCGCATCACGGCTGAAATCGAATCCATGGCAGGTGGCGCTGCGAGCCACCTCTCGCGTGGCGGCATGACCACCAAGGTCGAGGCAGGCAAGATCGCAACGCTTGCGGGGACCGCGATGATCATCGCCAAGGGCACCGAAGCGCACCCGCTGGCCCGCCTCAACATGGGCGGCCTACACACCCTATTCAAAGCGGCCACCAGCCGCGCCCAATCGCGCAAACGCTGGATTATGGGCACGCTTTCGGTAGCAGGCACGCTGCAGCTCGACGCCGGTGCCGTACGTGCGCTGCGGCAGGGCAAATCGCTGCTGCCCGTTGGCGTGACCAAGATCACTGGTGATTTTGAGCGCAGCGACACGATTGCTATTCTCGATGACTCCGGGCGCGAAATTGCGCGTGGGCTGTCGAGCTTTGACAGTGCAGACGCCCGTCTCGTGATGGGCAAAAATTCTGATCGCATGGGCGAACTTCTGGGCGTTGGCAACCGCTCGGAAATGGTTCATCGCGACAATCTGGTTATGATCGGTATCGACGAGGAGGCTTTGGTATGAGCGCAGCAGAAATGACCGCGGACGCCTCCCTGCCTCAGATCATGGCCGAGCTGGGCCGCAACGCGCGCAAGGGCGCGAGTGCCCTAAAGATCGCGACGGCCGAGCAGAAGCGCACGGCCCTGCTCACCGCCGCTGGCGCGATCAACGCGCATCGGAAAGCCATTTTGAAGGCCAATGCGCTCGATATGGCAGCCGCAACGGAAAAGGGCATATCCGGCGCTTTCCTCGATCGACTTTTGCTCAATGATGCGCGGATCGACGGCATTATTGCAGCGGTCAAAACCATTGCTGAGCTGCCTGATCCCGTTGGCACCGTCATTTCCGAATGGGATCGTCCCAACGGGCTTCATATCGAGCGCGTGCGCACCCCGCTCGGCGTGATCGGCGTGATTTTTGAATCGCGCCCGAATGTGACCGCTGACGCGGGCGCGCTCTGCATC
This sequence comes from Devosia sp. MC532, assembly GCF_016461625.1. Taxonomy (NCBI): domain Bacteria; kingdom Pseudomonadati; phylum Pseudomonadota; class Alphaproteobacteria; order Hyphomicrobiales; family Devosiaceae; genus Devosia; species Devosia sp. MC532. Next base: position 6,407 of record NZ_JAEMNZ010000013.1, read on the forward strand.
AAGGCCGGCAACGCCGTTATTCTGCGCGGCGGCTCGGATAGTTTCCACTCGTCGCGCGCCCTGGTTGATTGCCTGCTCGATGGGTTGCATTTGGCCGGCCTGCCGGTTGAATGCGTGCAGCTAGTACCGACAACGGATCGTGCAGCCGTGGGCGAAATGCTCAAGGGTCTCGACGGCAATATTGACGTGATCGTGCCACGAGGCGGCAAATCGCTAGTGGCACGCGTACAGGCCGAAGCGCGGGTGCCGGTGTTTTCCCATCTTGAGGGACTGGTGCACGTCTACGTCGATAAAAGCGCTGACCTCGACAAGGCTGTGGCGATTACCGCCAACGCCAAAATGCGCCGCACGGGCATTTGCGGCGCGGCTGAAACCCTGCTGGTTCACAAGGACGTAGTGGACACCCATCTCAAGCCGATTATCGCAGCGTTGATCGAAAAAGGCTGCGAAATCCGTGGCGATGCGCAGGTTATGAGCTTGATCCCCGACGCCATCGCGGCGACGGAGCAGGACTGGAAGACCGAATATGAAGACGCCATCATCTCGGTGAAAATCGTCGATAGTGTTGAGGCCGCCATCGCCCATATCGAGCATTATTCGAGCCATCACACCGAGGCGATTATCGCTGAGGATGGTGAGGCGGTTGAAAAATTCTTCAACGAGATCGACAGCGCCGTGATCATGCACAATGCCTCAACCCAATTCTCCGACGGTGGTGAATTTGGCTTCGGCGGCGAGATCGGTATTGCGACGGGCAAGATGCATGCTCGTGGGCCGGTGGGCGTAGAGCAGCTGACGAGCTTTAAATATCGCGTGCGCGGCAACGGGCAATTGCGGCCTTGATGCTGAAGCCCCCCTCACCCGCCGCTTCGCGTCGACCTCTCCCCCTAGGGGCGAGGTAAGAAAGTGCTCCGGCCAAAACTCAAGATTGCGGGTATCACGGAAATCCCACCTTCGGGATCGGGGATGCGCATTGGGCTTTTTGGCGGGAGTTTTAATCCCCTGCATGATGGGCACCTCCTCGTGATGGAGGAAAGCCTAAGACGTTTGCAGCTTGATGCGCTCTGGGTTTTGGTGACGCCGGGCAATCCGCTCAAGAACAACGCGGGCCTACCGAGCTTAAAAGAGCGGGTGTTGGCGGCGCGGGCGCGCATCGGCGATCCGCGCATCAAAGTCACCGGGTTCGAGGCGGCGCTCGGGATAAAATACACTTGGCAGACGCTGAACCATCTTGTCACAGCCCTGCCCGACCGACGCTTTGTTTGGATCATGGGCGCGGACAGCCTCGCTGACATGCACAAGTGGGAGCGCTGGCGGCAAATTTTTGCGACCACGCCGATTGCCGTCTATGCGCGTCCCGGCGCGGCGCGAAAAGCCTTGGTCAGCCGAGCCTCTGCCACATTTGACTACGCAAAACGTGATGAAGACGCTCCAGCCCTGATTGTCGGGGCGCAGACGCCAGCCTGGGTTTATCTCCAAGGCAGGCAATCAAATCTGTCGTCTAGCGCCATTCGAGCGGGTCAAAATCCTGCTGTTTCTTGATTTTCAGCCTGACCTTGCGAAATCCTCGGTAAACGCGTATTTTTAGGGCCAATGGTGAATTCACCGGAACAGGAAATGACGGCTTGCCGTATTCACGTCGCCGCGACATTCCGAGCAACAATTTTAGGATCGATATCCCTCGCATGACCCATGCACGCGCATGGGCGGAAGGCCTTTGCTAATGGCCACGCCCGAAAACACCGCCCCTGCTTCCCGAGACGACGTAGTGGCACAGAAGAAAACTCTCATTGAGGTTATCCTCAACACGATCGATGACGCCAAGGCCGAAGACACTGTGTCTGTCGACCTCGAAGGCAAGTCCTCGATTGCTGATTACATGGTGGTGACCTCTGGTCGCTCGAACCGTCACGTCGCCGCTGTTGCTGACCAGCTGGTCATCGCCCTGCGCGACGCCGGTTTCGGTAAGCCACGCGTTGAAGGCCTGCAGCAGGCCGACTGGGTACTGATCGATGCGGACGACGTTATCGTTCACATCTTCCGCCCAGAAGTGCGCGAGTTCTACAGCATCGAAAAGATGTGGCAGGCCGATTTCTCGGCGGATCAGCACTAAGATCTCATGCGCATCGCAATCGCGGCCGTTGGCCGGATGAAGAACGGGCCAGAGCGCGAGCTTGTGGCCCGTTATCGTGAGCGCGCTCAGGGCAGCGGCAAACCATTGGCTCTGACCGGCTTTGACGTATCAGAACTCAATGAAAGCCGGGCCGGGTCAGCGCCTGCGCGCAAGAGCGAGGAAGCCAAAGGCCTCCGCGCCGCTCTGCCCGAGGGCGGGGTTCTGGTGGCGCTCGATGAGCGCGGCAAAGCCATCACCTCGGAAAGTTTTGCCAAGCAAATCGGTCGTTGGCGCGACGATGGCCGCTCGTCAGTGAGCTTTATGATCGGCGGCGCTGACGGACTTGATCCAGAACTGGTGAAACAATGCGATTTAGTGGTGAGCTTTTCACCCATGGTCTGGCCACATCAGCTGGTTAGGATCATGCTGGCTGAACAACTTTATCGCACAACCACAATCCTTTCGGGCCATCCCTATCATCGCGGCGACTAGGCTTTCGCCATAGTCTCGCCGCTGTGATGGTTAAGCAGAGTTAACGGGCGATTGTCCGAAGGCTTGCTAAATTGCCGCTGAATTGATTCGGGATCGTTTATCCCTTGAGGAGACGCCATGCCTCTGCGGCCGGCCCGCACCGTTAAGACCCTGCTTGCCGGCACCGTTCTGGCAGGCCTTGGCGTATTCCCTATTCTCTCACAAGACGCTGAACCTATTTCCAATCCGGCAGCGGAACTCCGCCCGGCGCTCGACGTCGCCCAACCTGCTGGTGAGGTAGGTCTCGACTTAACAACTGAACAGCCTGTGGCCCCCGCGGTCGAGGTCCTGCCACCCGAAGAGCCGCAGCTCGATGTCGGCAATCTGGAAGAAGTTGAAGCCTCGCTGACCATCTCGCGGGAGCGCATCGATGCGCTTAAAGCCGAGATTGAAGCGATGGAAGGCGATCGCACCCAGCAGAACGCGGCGCTCATTGGCGCGGCGCAGCGGGTCAAACTGGCGGAAATCGAAATCGCCGATGTGGAAGAGCGCCTCTCCGAGCTGATCGTTAAAGAAATGGACGTCCGCGGTCGTCTTGATGGCGCTGACGCTGAGGTCGCCAATGTGCTGGCAGCGCTTCAACGCATATCGCTCAATCCGCCTCCGGCACTCATCGTCGATCCGAGCGATGCTTTGGGTTCGGCGCGCGGGGCTATGCTGATCTCAGCGATCGTGCCGCAATTGCGCGCCAAGGCGGATTCTGTGTCGGCAGACCTTAAAGAGCTGACCGATATTAAGATCGCGGCCATGGCCGAAGAGGAAACTCTGCGCGCCAATCAGGATGTTCTCGAAGAAGAACAATTGCGCATTGCGACCCTGATTACGGCACGCAAGACCGGTATCAACCAACGCACCACCCAATTGCAGGCGGAAGAGGAAGCGGCTGTTGCCCTGGCGGAAAAGGCCGCGACGCTGCGCGAACTGATCAGCGCGCTCTCTGACCGCGCCAACGCCTCAACGCGTCCCGCCTCGCCTGACGAGGACCTGCCGCGCCTCTCGCCAGAGGCTGTGCAATTGGCTTTTGCCAACACCAGCCGGACGCAACCTGCAGTGCCCTTCCCACTGGCACGCGGGTATTTGACCCAACCAGCCAATGGCACGCTGGCGCTCGATTGGGGCGCCAATGACGGCAAAGGTGGGGTCTCTCAAGGCCAGTATCTGATCACCCGTCCGACGGCACAGGTTCTCGCTCCATCAGATGGTTGGGTACTTTATAAGGGCCCTTACCTCAATTACGGCGAAATCATCATTCTCAATACCGGGGATGGCTACACCACGCTCCTCGCCGGTTTGGAATCCATTACGACTGAGATTGGCCAATTTGTTCAAATGGGCGAACCCCTCGGGACGATGGGATCGCGCACCATGGGACGAACAGTCACCACAGGTGCTGGTAACAACGAACCAACGCTTTATATTGAGCTGAGAAGAGACAACGAGCCTTTCGACCCGAACGGTTGGTGGGCCACTATCGAACAGACTGGATAAACACATTTATGCATCCTCCTAAGCACCGTGTCGCCGCAGTCTGTGCGGCCCTGCTCCTGTCCTCCACCAGCCTGGTTCTGGCGCAAGACGCAGCTCCAACCGATCCTGCACCCACTGAGCAACCCGCTGAGGAGGCACCAAACCCGAGCGGGGAAGAGCCAGAGCCCAGCAAGCAGGACAAGGCTGAGCCGCGGAGCGATGATGAGATCTATAGCGATCTCAATCTGTTCGGCGAAATCTTCGACCGCATTCGCGCTGAATATGTTGATCCGCCGGATGAGCAGGAGCTGATCCGCGCCGCCATTCAGGGCATGCTGACATCGCTTGATCCGCATTCGGGCTATCTGCCGCCTGCCGATTACGACGATGTGCGCGAAGACACCTCGGGCCAGTTCGGTGGTCTGGGCGTCGAGATCCAGATGGAAGACGGCTATATTAAAGTGGTCTCGCCCATCGACGACACCCCGGCTGCCAAGGCTGGCATTCTGTCGAATGACCTTATCATCGAGATCGACGGCGACGACGTTCAGGGCATGACCCAGGACGAAGCCGTTGGCAAAATGCGCGGCCCCGTCGGTACCAAGGTAAAAATCACCATCGCCCGCGAAGGCGTGAACGAGCCTCTCGAGTTCGAACTGACCCGCGGCACCATTTCGATGCGCGCTGTGCGCTGGAGCATGGAAGGGGATGACGAAGTCGCGGTTCTGCGCCTGTCGCGCTTCTCCGAACAAGCTTTCGTCGGCATCGAAAAGGCCGTGGACGATATCTGGAAAGAACGTGACGGCAAGGCGCCCAAAGGCATCATCCTTGACCTGCGCAACAATCCAGGCGGACTGGTCGATCAGTCGGTCTATGTCGCGGACGCCTTCCTTGAGCGCGGCGCTGTTGTGCTGACCCGTGGCCGCACCGAACGCGAAAGCGCTCGCTATGACGCAGCGCCCGATCCGCTGGATCGTCGCCTCAAAGACATTCCGATGATTGTTCTGGTCAATGGTGGCTCGGCTTCTGCTTCGGAAATCGTCGCCGGTGCTCTGCAAGACCACAAGCGCGCAACCGTTGTTGGCACGCGCTCATTCGGCAAGGGTTCGGTGCAGTCGATCATCGGACTTGGTCCTGATGGCGCAATGCGGATCACAACCGCGCGCTATTACACGCCATCAAACCGGTCCATTCAGGCGCTCGGCATCACGCCCGACATTGAAGTGCTGCAGAAGGTTCCTGACGAGATCAAGGGTCGTGACGAGATCATCGGCGAAGCTGCACTCGAAGGCCATATCGAGATCGAAGGCCAAGAAGAAGCGACAGTCGGCTCTTCGGTTTACGTGCCGCAAGATGCAGCCGAGGACGTACAGCTCCAGTATGCGGTGAAGCTGATTACCGGTGAAGAAACCCACGAAGCCTTCCCGCCAAAGGCGGAATAAAGGTTTTCGCACTAAACTTGTGATGCGGCGTGATTCGCGCCGCATCCTAGGCAACAAAATACCCCGAGTGGGCACGAGCGGAACGATATGGCTAATGACCTTTCGACGCCTTTGAGAGGGCGCAAACATCGGGTCGACGCCGGCCGGCAGCATTTTCCGCTGGCGCGCACGCTGTTTATGGTCAGCCTTATCATTGTGCTCGGCGCACTGGGACGCATCGCTTTGGTAGACGACCCGCTCGGTGGTCGTCCCGTGGCTGAAGTGGCCATCACGTCGACACGTGACGCCAATGCGGTCGCAAATGCTGTCGCCGTGCCGAACGCATCGGCTGGCGCGACCTCACCCGTCACAATCACTGCAGACGAGCAGCAATTTCCTGCAGGGCAAGTCCCCCTCGTTCCTTATGAGCCTGCCGAAACCACACCACGACCATCGCTGGAAGTGAGTTTGATCGGCACAGGCGTTCTGCCTGAATTGGCGGAAGAAACCGTCAATGGCATCATCCCGCGCATGTCGCCCACGGGCCTTGGCCCATTCGACGCCTACCGGCGTCCGCTCGATGAAATTGCGCCAAATCTGGCCAAAATCGCCATTGTCGTGACGGGTCTCGGCATTAACGAGCAGGGCTCGATGAACGCCATTGATCAGCTCCCGGCTGACATCACTCTCGCTTTTGCGCCCTATGGCCGCTCGCTGGTGGGCACCGTCAATACCGCAAGGGCATCCGGCCATGAGGTGATGCTGGAAATCCCGCTTGAACCTTTTGACTATCCGCAGAACGATCCCGGCCCGCACACTATGCTAACCGGCGAAACACCACGCGCAAATCTCGACAAGCTGTTTTGGCTGATGTCGCGCTTCGGTGGCTATTTCAGCGTGATGAACAATATGGGCGCGCGGTTTACCGCTTCGGCCGGAGACATGAGCCCGGTCATGGAAGAGCTGGGCCTGCGCGGCTTGGGCTATCTCGATGACGGCTCCTCGAACCGCTCGGTGGCTGGGCAGCTGGCAGAGGCCAATAATGTGCCTTTTACCCGCGCCACGACAATGCTCGACGCCAACCCATCTCGTCATGCTATTCTCTCAGCGATTGCCAGCCTTGAAGCTCAGGCCATGGAAACTGGCTCGGCGATTGGTATTATTAGTGCGCTGCCCATCTCGGTGCAGACCGTGTCTGAATGGGCACAGGAGCTTGACGCCAAAGGGATCGTTCTGGTCCCCGCCAGCGCGCTGATGAAATAGGCCTTATCAATGTTCGATCGTCCAGATCGTGAGAGCCTGCCCTATCGTGATTGCGTTGGGGTGGCTCTGTTTAATGCCCAAGGCAAGGTTTTTCTCGGCCATCGAGTCTCGGAAGGCGACCCAGATAAATCCAGTTCTTCGGGCTTTGCCTGGCAGATGCCCCAAGGCGGCATCGACAAGGGCGAAGACAGTCTCAAGGCTGCTCTGCGCGAGCTGTATGAAGAGACAAATGTCACCTCAGTGAGCCTACTCGCTGAGGCACCTGAGTGGATCTATTACGATTTTCCGCCCGAGATCATGGGCGTCGGCTTTAAGGGCAAATATCGCGGGCAGCGCCAGCGTTGGTACGCCTTCGCCTTCACAGGCGATGAGAGCGAAATCAATGTTATGGCCCCTGCCAAAGGCAAGCATAAGCCCGAGTTCAACGGCTGGCGTTGGGAGGAGCTAAGCCAGGCTCCCGAATTGATCATCCCGTTCAAACGCGATGCCTACGACAAAGTCGTCGACGCATTTGCTGACATTCCTCGGCGGTATTTTTCGTGAAAACAATTGGTCTGATTGGCGGCATGAGCTGGGAATCGACCGCTCACTACTACCGCATTCTCAACACCGAAACGGCGCGCCGTCGCGGAGGCCTCCATTCAGCGCCCGTGATCATTCACTCCGTCGATTTCGCGCCAATCGCAGCTATGCAAGCCGAAGGTCGTTGGCATGACGCCGGCGTCGTGCTCAATGGCGCCGCCAAGGCCCTTGCGGCGGCTGGAGCGCAAGTTCTAGGCTTGGCCACCAATACGATGCATCTTGTCGCTGAAGAGGTCACAGAGGGCGTTTCAGCGCACTTTATCCATATCGCCGACCCAACCGCTGATGCCCTGCTGGCTGATGGCTATAATACGGTTGGGCTTTTGGGCACGCGGTTCACCATGGAGATGGGATTCTATAAGGATCGCCTCTCGGCTCGCGGACTAACGCCCCTTACCCCAGACGTCGACCACACCAATCTTAATGGCATTATCTACGACGAGCTCTGCAAAGGCATCGTTCGCGAAGAGTCTCGAAAAATCTATCTCAACGCTATTGAGCGGTTAGCGCATCGCGGCGCGCAGGCGGTCATTTTGGGATGCACGGAGATCGGCATGCTGGTGGATGACAGTGTGAGCGCTTTGCCCTGCTATGACACCACGGAGCTGCATGCACGGGCGCTTGTCGACGCGGCCCTAGCGTAGCCCAAAACCATTCCGGCTCAAATGCAAGAAGGCCGCCTCAGTGAGGCGGCCTTCTTTTATAGCAGTACTAATCGCAGGGATTAGTGGATGTGCGTGCCGTTCAATTGAGCAGCTTCCGCAGCCAGGTTCACGAGACCTGTGACGATTTCCTGCGCGAAGGTCATTTCTTCGACCTTGGCGTTCTTCAGGGTTTCCTGTGCAGCAGCGATCTGGGTCTTGAGACCTTCATGATCGAATTCGCTGAAAGGAACCGATTCTTCGGCGAGAATGGTCAAACCACTCGGCGAAACGTCAGCAAAGCCGCCGCGCACGAAATAGATCGATGCCTTGCCGGTGACAGGAGTCACGGTGATGAAACCGGAACGGAGGGTGGTCATGAACGGCGCATGGTCGGGCATGACGGTAAAGTAGCCTTCGGTGCCCGGAGCAGTGACAGACACTGCGGTCTCGGACAGCACAAGCCGCTCTGGCGACACGATCTCGATCTTGAGGCCTTCAGCCATTCTCTTGGTCCTTTGGCAATGAAGCCCGAAATGGATCCGGGCCCCTTGACGAAAAGGGTGGGCCGCCGGGGCGGCCCACACCGATTTTTAGCTTAGGCTGCCTGAGCGGCCAGCTTCTGTGCCTTGGCAACAGCGTCTTCGATGGTGCCAACCATGTAGAAGGCTGGTTCTGGAAGGTGATCGTAATCCCCGTTCACGAGACCCTTGAAGCCCTTGATGGTGTCTTCGAGCTTTACGAACACGCCTGGCGAACCGGTGAACACTTCTGCCACGTCGAACGGCTGGGACATGAAGCGTTCGATCTTACGAGCGCGCGCCACGGTCAGCTTGTCTTCTTCCGACAATTCGTCCATCCCGAGGATGGCAATGATGTCCTGGAGAGCCTTGTACTTCTGCAGGATCGACTGAACCTGACGAGCGGTATCGTAGTGCTCCTGGCCAACAACGTTCGCGTCAAGGATACGCGAGTTCGAAGCCAGTGGATCCACTGCAGGGTAGATACCCTTTTCGGAGATCGCACGGTTCAGAACGGTCGTCGCGTCCAAGTGAGCGAAGGTGGTTGCTGGTGCCGGATCGGTCAAATCGTCCGCTGGAACGTACACGGCCTGCACCGAGGTAATCGAACCCTTGGTGGTGGTGGTAATGCGTTCCTGCATCGCGCCCATGTCGGTCGACAGGGTTGGCTGATAGCCCACTGCCGAAGGAATACGGCCGAGCAGAGCCGACATTTCAGCGCCTGCCTGAGTGAAGCGGAAGATGTTGTCGACGAAGAACAGAACGTCCTGGCCCTTGTCACGGAAGTTTTCCGCGATGGTGAGACCCGTCAGAGCAACGCGAGCACGCGCGCCTGGTGGTTCGTTCATCTGGCCGAACACGAGAGCGCACTTGGAACCAGCGGCAGAGCCGTTGTTCTCATGTGGGTCCTTGTTCACGCCCGATTCGATCATTTCGTAGTACAGGTCGTTGCCTTCGCGGGTACGTTCACCCACGCCAGCGAACACCGAGTAACCACCGTGTGCCTTAGCAACGTTGTTGATCAGTTCCTGGATCAGAACGGTCTTGCCCACGCCGGCGCCACCGAACAGACCGATCTTACCACCGCGAGCGTATGGAGCGATCAGGTCAACAACCTTGATCCCGGTGACGAGCACTTCGGAAGCAGGGTTCTGTTCAGCAAATGCTGGAGCGTCCTGGTGAATTTCACGCAGGCCTTCTGATTCGATCGCACCAGCTTCGTCGATCGGCTCGCCGATAACGTTCATGATGCGGCCGAGAGTGCCTTCACCAACTGGAACGCGGATCGCGGTGCCCAGATCGGTTACTTCGGTGCCACGGACGAGACCTTCGGTCGTGTCCATAGCAATGGTGCGTACTGCGTTTTCGCCCAAGTGCTGAGCTACTTCGAGTACCAGACGCTGACCATTGTTAGTGGTTTCAAGCGCGTTCAGGATTGCGGGCAGGTGATCGTCGAACACCACGTCAACGACGGCGCCAATGACCTGCGATACGCGACCGGCCTTTTTATCTGCCATTTGTTCGTCCTCGCTGAGGGGTTAGAGCGCTTCCGCGCCGGAAATGATTTCGATAAGTTCTTTGGTGATCTGAGCCTGACGCTGGCGGTTATAGCTCAGCTGCAGCTTGCCGATCATGTCGCCCGCATTACGGGTAGCATTGTCCATTGCGGACATCTGCGCACCGTAGAACGAAGCACTGTTTTCGAGGAACGCGCGAAGGATCTGCACGCTGATATTGCGTGGCAGAAGGTCTTCGACGATCGCTTCTTCGCTGGGCTCATATTCGTAAAGTACGGTCGAGTTATCGACCTTACCCGCACCCTCAACAGCTTCGATCTTGGCCGGGATGAGCTGGACTGCCTGTGGCACCTGGCTGATCACGGAGTTGAACTTAGCAAAGAACAGGGTGGCGATATCGAATTCACCAGCTGCGAACATGGTCTGCAGACGCTGAGAAATCTCAGACGCCTGAGCAAAACCAACGGTCTTCACTTCGCGATAGCTGACCGTATCAACGATCAGATCGGCGAACTGACGACGCAGAATGTCGTGGCCCTTGCGACCGACGGTAAGAATTTTGACGGTCTTACCTTCAGCCTGAAGCTTCAAGACGTGATCGCGCGCAAGACGTGCGATCGACGAGTTGAAAGCACCAGCCAAGCCGCGCTCACCAGTGGCAACCACCAGCAGATGAACCTGGTCGCGGCCGTTACCAGCGAGCAACACCGGAGCATCTGCCTGGCCGTCATAAACGGCGGCCAGGGAGGAGAGCACCGCGCCCATACGCTCAGCGTATGGACGGGCAGCGACAGCCGCTTCTTGTGCGCGGCGCAATTTTGCGGCCGCGACCATCTGCATGGCTTTGGTGATCTTCTGGGTCGATTTGACCGAGTCGATCCGGTTTTTTAGGTCCTTTAGCGACGGCATAGCCTGTCGTCTCCTTCGGGCTTAGGCCGCGTAGGTCTTCTTGATATCATCAAGAGCCGACTTGAGCTTTGCACGGGTGTCGTCGCTCAGAGCCTTGTCCTTCGCGATGGTGGCGAGAATGTCAGCATACTTGCCGCGCAGAGCGGACAGGGTGTGCTGTTCAAAATCCATCACCTGCGAAACTGGGATCGAGTCGAGGTAGCCGTTCGCACCAGCGAAGATCACCGCAACCTGCTCTTCAGTCTTGAGCGGGCTGAACTGTGGCTGCTTGAGCAGCTCAGTCAGACGCGCACCACGGTTCAGAAGGCGCTGGGTTGCAGCGTCAAGGTCGGAACCGAACTGAGCAAATGCAGCCATTTCGCGGTACTGGGAGAGTTCACCCTTAAGCGAACCAGCAACCTGCTTCATCGCCTTGATCTGAGCCGAACCACCAACGCGGGAAACCGACAGACCGACGTTAACGGCTGGGCGGATACCCTGGAAGAAGAGGTTGGTTTCGAGGAAGATCTGGCCGTCGGTGATCGAGATCACGTTGGTCGGGATGTAAGCCGAAACGTCGTTTGCCTGGGTTTCGATAACTGGCAGAGCAGTCAGCGAGCCAAGACCATTGGCTTCGTTCATCTTCGCAGCGCGTTCGAGAAGACGGCTGTGGAGGTAGAAAACGTCGCCTGGGTAAGCTTCACGGCCTGGTGGACGACGCAGAAGAAGCGACATCTGGCGGTAAGCAACAGCCTGCTTGGTCAAATCGTCATACGCGATAACGGCATGCTTGCCATTGTCACGGAACCATTCGCCAATCGCGCAACCGGTGAACGGTGCGATGTACTGGAGCGGTGCTGGGTCCGAAGCGGTAGCAGCGATAACGATCGAGTACGGCAGGGCGCCGGATTCTTCGAGCTGACGCACGAACTGAGCAACGGTCGAACGCTTCTGGCCGATTGCAACGTAGATGCAATAGAGCTTGTCAGTGTCCGAAGCGCCTGCGTCGTGAGCTGGCTTCTGGTTGAGGAAGGTGTCGAGAATGATCGCGGACTTACCGGTCTGACGGTCGCCAATGATCAATTCACGCTGGCCACGGCCGATTGGGATCAGCGCGTCGATAGCCTTGAGGCCGGTCGACATTGGTTCGTGAACCGACTTACGTGGCAGAATGCCAGGAGCCTTAACGTCAACGCGACGACGTTCGGTGTGGTCGATTGGACCCTTGCCGTCGATCGGGTTACCCAGACCGTCGACAACGCGACCCAAGAGGCCTGGACCAACTGGGGTGTCCACGATGGCGCCGGTACGCTTAACGACGTCGCCTTCCTTGATCTGACGGTCGGAACCGAAGATCACGACACCGACGTTGTCGGTTTCGAGGTTAAGAGCCATGCCCTTAACGCCACCTGGGAATTCAACGAGCTCACCAGCCTGAACGTTGTCGAGGCCGTATACGCGGGCAATACCGTCACCGACGGAGAGCACCTGACCAACTTCGGAAACCTGGGCTTCCTGGCCGAAATTCTTGATCTGGTCCTTGAGGATCGCAGAAATTTCCGCGGCTTTGATGTCCATTTATCCGACCTCTTTCATGGCGACTTTCATCGCGGCGAGTTTTGTCTTGAGCGAAGAGTCGATCATCTGGCTACCGACTTTGACCTGAAGGCCACCGATGAGCGAGGGATCGACGAATTGATTGAGCATGACTGTCTTGCCAAGCTTGGCTTTGAGCGTTTCCGCCAAAGCTGCTGCTTGTTCCGCGGTCAGCGGAGCGGCAGAGGTCACGTCTGCCGTGGTCTCGCCACGTGCTTCTGCGGCCAGTTCACGGAAAGCCGTGATGATCTGATCGAGAGCAAAGAGGCGACCATTCTGGGCCACCACGCGAAGGAAGTTAGCAACGGTCTGATTGACCTTCGCGCGCTCAAGAATAGCGTTGAGCGCGGATGCTTTCACATCGCTGGAGAGAACTGGAGAACGGAGATAGCGAGAAAAATCTTCGCTTTCACCGATAAGCCGGGAGACGTCAGACAGGCCAGTTTCAACCTGAGCCATCTGGTTCTCGCTCCGGGCGAGGTCAAAAAGCGCCGACGCATATGGCCGCGCGATCTGGGTAAGCACTGAGTTCTGCGCTGCCAATGCTGCTTCACCCTCTAATTGGCCGTCTCCGGATGGGTACCCGGGGCGGAATATGAACGCTTGGACGTGCTCGGAAACGGGCCACGAGCCGGACCCCTAAATTCGCGCCCGCTCTAACACAGGAAAAGCAGGCACTGCAAGGCTTGCGCATGGGATTCAGTCATTGCGAAAGTGTCGCAGGCCCGATTGCGCTTTTTATTGGGATAAATTTCCAAGCACGACTTGCTTTTCGCGCCAAGAACGGTCGGGTTTTTCACAGGGAAAATCTGCTCCGACAGAAATTTACATGAAGCTGACGGGGTCTATGTCGATTTGGACGCGCAAATCACCCTTGGCTTTTTCTGCACTCGCCAGCCAAAACCGCACGTAACCGGACAAATCAAAGTCTCGCCCAGACTGCGCAAGAAGACGCACGCGATGACGCCCTCTTATCATAGAGACAGGTGCGTCCGCTGGCCCAAAGAGCCGGACACCTTCAGCCATGGGTGCGGAGGTCAGGAGCATACGGGCATGAGCCATAGCGAGTGCCTGCTCGCCTGAGGAGACGATTAGCGCCGCAAGACGCCCGAAAGGCGGCATGCCACCGGCTTCCCGAGCATGAAGCTCGGAGGCGTAGAAGGCCTCGCGATCCCCGCTCACCATGGCTTTCATTACCGGATGATCGGGGTGGTAGGTCTGCAAGAACGCCTTGCCGTGCTGAGAGGCTCGGCCAGCTCGACCGGCAACCTGGGTGAGAATCTGGAAGGTTTTCTCCGAGGCGCGAGGGTCGCCGTGAGCGAGCCCGAGATCGGCATCCAGAACGCCAACAACAGAGAGCTTCTCGAAATGGTGACCTTTGGACACCAGCTGCGTGCCGATGATGAGATCAAATTCGCCGCGTGCCACTTCAGAGAATCGGTCGCGCAACTGTGTATGCGAGCCCATGTCCGTGGAGAGCAGCACGCGACGCGCGTCGGGGAATCGAACCGCAACCTCCTCAGCCACGCGTTCGATGCCTGGGCCGACAGCTGTTAGGCTTTCGGTATCCCCACATTCGCCGCAGACCTTGGGCGTTTTCATCTCATGGCCGCAGTGGTGGCACATGATGACGCCACGGAATCGGTGTTCCACCATCCACGCCGAGCAGTCGGGGCATTTATATTGATGCCCGCAGGAGCGGCAGAGGGTGAGCGGCGCGTAGCCGCGACGATTAAGAAAGAGAAGTGCCTGTTCGCCTCGATCCAAGGCCGCAAAAATCTCGCGGGCCAGAGTGGGTGCGATCCACTCTCCTTTTTCCGGCCCATCGGTGCGCATGTCGAGCGCGGTGATATTGGGCATGGCCGCCTCGGCAAAGCGCGAGGTGAGCCGAACATGGGCATAGCGCCCCTGATTGGCATTGTTGCGCGATTCGACCGAAGGCGTGGCCGAGGAGAGGATGACGCGCGCCTTAGCAAACTGAGCCCGCACGATCGCCATATCGCGGGCGTGATAGGTAAAACCTTCTGACTGCTTATATGCGCCGTCATGCTCTTCATCGAGCACCAGCAGGCCCAACTCGCGGAATGGCAAAAACAGGGCCGAACGCGCGCCAACGACAGCGCGGACCGTGCCATCCAAGACGCCACGCCAAATCTTGGCGCGTTGCGCCGGCGTTAAATCCGAGTGCCATTCCGCCGGGCGTGTCCCAAAACGGCGGGTGAAGCGATCGATGAATGTGTTGGTGAGGGCGATTTCGGGCAGCAGAATCACCGCCTGACGCCCGGCACGCAGCGTATCGGCCACCGCTTCAAAAAAGACTTCGGTTTTGCCGCCCCCAGTGACGCCATCGAGTAGAGCAACGCCAAAATTGTGGGCGCCCGTCTCTAATATCTGATTGAGCGCACTCTGCTGTTCGGGGCTAAGGGTGGATGGCGCCGCATCAGGATTAGGTATTTGGACGATGGGCGCGGCAGCCAATTCGATTCGCTCAACCACACCCGCCTTTTCCAATCCCTCCACCACTGAGGCTGACACCCCGGCCGCGCCGATGAGTGCAGGCTTGGGCCAAGCCATCTCATCGGCCAAAATCTCAAGCACCCGGTCACGCGCGCTGGTCATTTTATCAGGCACAACGCCGGTGCGGCGAAACGCAGTTGTCGGCTTGGGCGCATCCAGCGCTTCGGGAGAGCGCAGAACGCCGCGCAAAACCTGGCCCGGCGGGGTAATCGTATAACGGGCGACCCAATCGACCAGACGCATCAGCTCGTCAGAGAGCGGGGGAACATCATATGCCAGGGCGATATCGCGCAGACGATTATGAGCAAAACTGTCTTTGGGCGCACCCCAGACAACGCCCAAAACCAAACGCGGCCCCAAGGGCACAGACACAATGGAGCCACGCTCAACACTCATGCCATGAGGCACGCGATAGCTATAGGGCCCCTCTACGGCGACCCCGACCATGACGGCGACAATGTCTGGGCGATCTAACATGGGCCCTTTTGTGCATGAGAGCGCAGGCGTGACAAGAGCCGAGGGCCAAGCTGTCAGCGCGAAATTTGTTCGCTCAATGTTCTAGAAGGTTAAGACCTCGTTTACAATCCACAGCCGTTGTCGCAGGGCAGCTAGAACCAAAGTCGGGGCTCCGCCGCCCCTAGTGAATACCTTAAGAACGCGAACTTATCCGGTCCCGTCGGACCGTCTGGCCCAATGGCCTCATCCTCACTCATGTCTGCTGCCTATGGACACCCCGCCAACGAGCGACCGCCCGCGCCGTCGCGACGCCGCTAAACATATTTTGCACCCGCACACCCTTCGCGACGGCATGAGGATAGCCCCTCAGCCGCATGTTCGCGCCTCAGCAATGGCCGGGGTACAAGCGGCGCTGACCGGCGCGATTGCTATGCCGCTGATCTATATCTCGCCCTTCGCCCATCTCCTCAGCTTTGCCGCGCTTGGCTCTATTGTCGCCCTTTACGGGCGCTTTGCGCCCGCGCAACGAAGGAATTGGTTGCTGCTCTATTGCATGCTGTCGCAGACCGCTGTGGTTCTGGTCACATCGACCGCGGCTTGGCTGGGCGCCCCAAACCTTGTCATGCTGATCGTGCTGGCGCTGTGCTGCGGCGGACTGATGTTCGTTCAACAGACGGTCAAGATGGGCGCGCCGGGAGCGCTTTTGATGGTGTTTGCAGCAGGGGCATCCTTCGACACGCCAGTGCGCTTTGTCGAAATCATCGAACGTGGCCTGACGGTGATGCTCGTTGGTTTGCTCGCCTGGGCAATCTGTTTTCTCACGGAGAAATTTCGCAACGACCCATCGGCCTTTGTGCCCGGTGAGCCCGCCCTGCCCCGCAAGCGGCGCATTGAAGTAGCGCTCTCTATTACGCTCGCGACGTTTCTAGCAGCGGCGGCCTCCCAGCTGATCGGCGCTTCCCACCCCTCGTGGGCGGCAATGGGGGCGATGGCAGCAATGACCGGGCCACACCTCTACCATGCGCTCCATCGTGGGGTTCAGCGCCTTTTGGGCGTCGTGATTGGGGCCGCCATTGCTGGCGTGATTCTGATATTCGAACCCAATGTCTGGCAGATGATGGGGCTCATCGTCGGGCTCCAGATCATCACCGAAATCATCATCGGCTCGAACTATGCGCTTGGGCAAATGTTGGTAACGCCGATGGCGCTGCTGATGACAGTGATCGGCATGCCGGGCGTATCAGGATTTCATATGGCTACCGAGCGCATTTGGGACACGCTGATCGGGGCGGCGATTGGACTGGTGCTCGCCATTTTGCTCTCATCGCAGCCGGACCGCCTAGAGTTGGCCGCCTATAAAGCTGCCAAGAGCAACAAGAGCTAAACGGCTAGAGTTTATTCATGGAAAGGCGCTAGGGTCTCCCTATGACCGATAGCGCCTTTGCCACCGATCCTTTTGTCCGCGATAGCGTTGAGAACTGGCTCAGAGAGCTGGGCTCGATCAAGCGTCTTGCCCCCAAAACGCTGGAAGCCTATGGGCGCGACATTGGCCAGTTCATGAGCTTTTTGTCAGGCCATATGGGCGGAGCGGTGACGCTCGCGTTTCTAAAAGACCTACGCGGCGCTGATATTCGCGCTTTTATGGCGGAGCGGCGCAATGACAGCTTGGGCTCCCGCTCGCTGGCGCGGGTCCTGTCCTCGCTACGCAGCTATTTTCAATTCCTAGAGCGCGAGGGGATCCTTACATCCGAAGCCCTCAACGTCATCCGCAGCCCCAAAATCCCCAGAACACTGCCAAAGGCCCTGACTGTTATTGAGGCCAAGGAAACGGTGAGCATGGCGGGCGAACTTGAGGACAGGCCTTGGGTCGCGGCAAGGGATATGGCGGTGATTGCCCTCTGCTATGGGGCGGGCTTGCGTATTTCGGAAGCCTTGGCGCTGCGAAAAGCTGATTTGGAAAGCACGACACTGCGCGTCACCGGCAAGGGCGGCAAGGTGCGCATGGTGCCTCTCATCGCCTCCGTGCGTGCTTTTATCGACAGCTATCTTGGCCTTCTGCCTTTCGCGGTAAAACCAGACGAGCCCATGTTTCGCGCTATTCGAGGCGGGATTCTCGGCCCCCGACCAATCCAAGCGCGAATGGAATTGTTGCGCTCGGCCCTTGGCCTGCCACAAACGGCAACACCGCACGCGCTGCGGCACTCTTTTGCAACCCATTTGCTCGGCAAGGGGGGCGATCTGCGTGCCATCCAAGAGCTTTTGGGCCATGCCAGCCTGTCGACAACGCAGATTTATACGGCCGTCGACACAGAGCGGCTTTTGGAAAGCTACGCCCTTTCGCACCCGCGCGGCTAATTGGACGAATTTGCAGGCTTTGGGCTTTCGCGCTGTCCAAATCAACGTCTAAGCTTCTTACATGACCGCACAAATTTCCCCGGCGCCGCGCAGTGACCATTTGGGCTATGGCCTTGCCTTTGCGGGGGCGGCACTGTTCTCGACCAAGGGTGTGTTTATTAAGCTCGCCTTTGCTGCGGGGGTGACAACCGAGGGCACGCTGGCACTGCGTATGCTGGTCGCCCTGCCCGTCTACCTCGTCATTTTGGCGATACTGCTCTCCCGCCGACCGAAGCTGAAAGCGCTGCTGACGCCAAAAACACTCGCGGCCTCAATGGCGGTCGGGGCCTTGGGCTATTATCTCTCAAGCTATCTCGATTTCGCCGGGCTGGCTTTCGTTTCAGCCCAATATGAACGTCTCGTGCTGTTTACCTACCCGTTCTTTGTGCTGCTCTTTGGCGTCTGGTTTTTCGGTGACCGGATGATCTGGCAATTGGTGCCACCCATGTTGGTGAGCTATGCCGGACTGCTGGTGATTTTTGTCTGGAACCTCACCGTGTCGCCCGATGGACTGTGGCAGGGCACGCTTTTGGTCTTGGGGTCTGCGCTGACGTTCGCGCTCTATCAGCACTTGGCCAAGCGCCAAATGCTGATTCTGGGCTCAGGGCTGTTCACCTGCATCGGCATGGCGACAGCGGCTGTGCTGGCCATCGGCCAATCTGCCGTGCTCGACGGGGTCACTGCCTATGCCCAGTATGACAGCTACATCTGGTCTCTTGCGTTCATGCTCGGGATTTTCGGTACAGTGCTGCCGTCGTTCTTGCTGAACACGGCAATCTCGCGGATTGGCGCCCGCGCCACCTCGTCGACGGCCAGTTTTGGACCCATCGTGACGATTTTGCTCGCCGTTGTCATTTTAGGTGAAGCCTTCACCCCTTATCACGCGTTAGGCACTGCACTGGTTCTTTCAGGTTCATGGCTGTTTGCTAAAAAGGAGCGCCAGTACAAAATCAAAAGCGCATGACGCTTGGTTCCCATACGAAACGGCCTTAGGCTTGGAACCAATTCAAGTGCATCTGGGGTAAGACGACTATGAGAACATCAAGCAAGGGCCTGAGCTCTTCCCTCCTGATCGCAGCACTGATGGCCGGCCTGACATTGCCAGCATCAGCGCAGGACACGTCGGTAAATTTCGGCGACGACACTTCCGAATGGGCCAATGACGGGGAATGCGATGATCCTCGCTTCACCGGCGAAAACATGGCCGAGGAACTGGAAGCCGCCGACACTCTAAAAGACGCGACCGACTGCCAGACACTGTTCGATGCGGGCAAGATCACCCTCGCGGAAACAGCAGACGAAGCTGATGCTGCTGGGGCCGTGGCACGCGCAGAGGCTATCGCCGATGCTGAAATTGATTTTGGCGACGACAGCTCCCAATGGGCCAATGACGGGGAATGCGATGACCCTCGCTTCACCGGCGCAAATATGGCGACGGAGCTTCTTCCCGAAGATGCTCTAAGAGACGCGACGGATTGTAAGGCGCTGTTTGACGCCGGAGACATCACCTTCGCAGATGACGGCGGCGACGCTAGCCTCGAACGCACAAGCATCGACGACATCGACTTTGGCGATGATTCTTCGCAGTGGGCCAATGACCTCGAATGCGATGACCCACGGTTTGCCGGTCCAGGCATGAACAGCGCCCTGCTGACGGAAGACGAAAAGGCTGACGCCTCTGACTGCCGCGAAGCCTATGAAGACGGGACCATCCACCTGGTCGGCGAAGGCGAGGACGAAGCGGCAACGCCGGTTCGATCCGCCGCGGCGACTGCGTCTCTTGAGGCCATCGCGCGACGCATCGATTTTGGGGACGATAGCGGCGAGTGGGCCAACGACGGCGAATGTGATGACCCAGACTTTTTCGGGCCTGGCGCGTCGAATTTGACGGATGGCGGGACACGGTCGGCGGATGCGAGCGACTGCCGCGCAGCGTTTCTGGCAGGCGATGTTTCGTTCAAGACAGTCGACCAGCTCAACGTCGCCTTTGACTTTGGCGACGATAGCTCGCGTTGGGCCAATGACGGGGAATGCGATGACCCGCGTTTTGCCGGGACAGGGCTCAATAAGAAGATGCTGTTCGAGGACATTATGAGCGACGCCAGCGACTGCGAGGCGCAGTTTAACGCAGGCAGTGTCACCATCAAGCCGGTCTACACGCCCGAATATGCCCTCGGCGCGCCCTATGATAGCAGCGAGATCGACTTTGGTGACGACACCTCAAGCTATGCCAATGACGGCCAGTGCGATGATCCGCGCTTTGAAGGGCCAGGGGTCGCAGGCACCGTGTTTGAAAGCGATACACGCGCCGACGCCACCGACTGCAAGTCGGCCTATGAGACCGGCAAGGCAATGCTGATCGACGCCGAGTAATCTCTCTGGCAGCCAACAAAAAACGGCGGGGTCAAACCCCGCCGTTTGTCATTTCAGTATAGCGATAGCGCTATTAAGCGACCTGACGCTCGACCATCATCTTCTTGATCTGCGCAATGGCCTTGGCGGGGTTGAGACCCTTGGGGCAAACCTTGGTGCAGTTCATAATGGTGTGGCAGCGATACAGCTTGAACGGGTCTTCAAGATTATCGAGACGGTCATTGGTGGTTTCATCGCGGCTGTCGATGAGCCAGCGATAGGCCTGCAGCAGCGCCGCCGGACCAAGATACTTCTCACCATTCCACCAATAGCTCGGGCACGAGGTCGAGCAGCAGGCGCACAGAATGCACTCGTAAAGACCATCGAGCTTGGAGCGGTCTTCAACCGACTGCTTCCATTCTTTTTCCGGCGTTGGCGAGGTGGTCTTAAGCCAAGGCTCAATAGCACGGTGCTGCGCATAGAAATTGGTCAGGTCAGGAACCAGATCCTTGACCACTGGCATGTGCGGCAGCGGGTAGATTTTCACCGGACCGGTGGAATCGTCCATGCCCTTGGTACAGGCCAGCGTATTGAGCCCGTTGATATTCATCGAGCACGACCCACAGATGCCTTCACGGCAAGAGCGGCGCAGCGTCAGCGTGGGATCGGTGTTGTTCTTGATATAGAGCAGCGCATCGAGAACCATTGGGCCGCAATTGTCGAGATCGACGAAATAGGTGTCGATCCGCGGGTTCTCGTTTTTGTCCGGGTCATAGCGATAAACATGATATTCGCGCAGACGCGTCGCGCCTTCAGGCTTGGGCCAGGTTTTGCCCTTCTGCGGCTGGTCTGCCTTGCGCAGGGTCAGTTCGGCCATTTCTCAACTTCCTTTCGACACGCCGCTCAACTCGGCGCGAAAACCGTAAAAGCCCGATTAGTAGTTCGGCTTGCAGACTTGGTTCGATTTGGCGACGTAGGCATTGTAGGCGACGTAGTCTTCAGACTTGGGCGATCCGCCCTTCATCGAAGAAATCACGACAGCCATAAAGCGCTCATCAATCAACGACATGGCCGCATCGGCCTTGCACGCACACAGCTCTTGGTTCTGCGAGATGTTTAAGCACACCTCGAAGAACTCCTGCTTTTGTGCGGCCGTCGGAGTGGCGGCATAAGCGGGAACCGCCAAAGCGAGGCTCATGCACACGGCACCTGCAATAGTGAGCTTATTCATGCGCTTACCTACGTGTAATTTTTACAGGACGGGGACCGAACATGGAGTCGATCGTGCCCGCATAACTGTCGTTACCATCGCTGGCGAACTGGCCAATAATCCGTCCCGACGCATTGGTCAGCGCAAAGCCAGTCCCTGCACTCATCCAGCCGCGCGCATCGCTAAAGTCACTCGAACAGAAACCTGTCTGATCGAGCACCTTGGCGCCAGCACTGCCGCTTAAGGGGCCATTGCCGAACGACACCTGGCAGCTGCGGGCAAATTCGTCGCGAATGTACCAAGTGCCCATCGGCGCGAACAAGGACGAGGACGAACCATCGCTGGAGACGTGGAACGAGCCGCCAGTGACCACACGCTGGCCGGTCTGGGGATCAATCTGGCTCGTCGTCGTGATAAAATTATTGCCCTCTGACGAGGTCACCGACTGCTGGCCGAAGGTGCCCGACCCAGCGCTATAAGTGCTTGGGCCGGTATCGGTGGTTTCACAGCCAGCCAAAAGGAGCGCCACGCCGAGTGTGAGGCAGCCTGCGGCTATGCGTTGCGGTTTAGTCATAACCATTGCTTCCACCAAACCTTAGTAAACGCGTGCTTTTGGCGCGATTTTCTTGAGATCGATACCGCCCTGATCCTGCGAGGTCAGGGGATCAAGAATGACCGGGCGATAGCTCAGCTCGACCGCGCCAGTGTCTACATTAACCCGGCTCAGCGTGTGCTTGCGCCAATTGCCGTCGTCGCGGTTCGGGAAATCTTCGTGCGCATGCGCGCCGCGGCTTTCCTGACGCGCTTCCGCCGAGACAACGGTCGCAATAGCGCAGGTCATCAGGTTTTCCAGCTCCAGCGTTTCCACCAGATCGGAATTCCAGATCAGCGAGCGGTCAGTAACCTTCACGTCTGGCAGACGCTTGTAGATTTCGTTCATCTTGACGACGCCCTGCTTGAGCGAGTCATCGGTGCGGAACACAGCGGCATCGGACTGCATCGTGCGCTGCATTTCATCGCGCAGCTTGGCGGTCGGCTGGCTGCCGTTGGCATTGCGCAGACGATCAAAGCGCGACAGGATTTTAGCGTCTTCAGCCGCATTGATGCCCGGCACCGGTGCTTCACGGTCAATCACCTGACCGGCACGGATTGCAGCCGCACGGCCAAAGACCACAAGGTCGGTCAGTGAGTTCGAGCCAAGACGGTTGGCGCCATGCACCGATGCACAGGCAGCTTCGCCAACGGCCATCAGGCCCGGCACGATGCGGTTTGGTTCGTCTTCGGTCGGGTTGAGCACTTCGCCGTGGTAGTTCGCCGGAATACCACCCATATTGTAGTGAACGGTCGGTAGAACCGGGATCGGTTCACGAGTGAGATCGACACCAGCGAAGATTTTGGCGCTTTCGGTAATGCCCGGCAGGCGCTCATGCAGCACCTTTGGATCAAGGTGATCAAGGTGCAGATAGATGTGGTCCTTGTTTGGACCGACGCCGCGACCTTCGCGAATTTCAAGCGTCATGCAGCGCGAAACCACGTCGCGCGAGGCAAGGTCCTTAGCGTTGGGCGCATAGCGCTCCATAAAACGCTCGCCCTCGGAATTGGTCAGATACCCGCCTTCGCCACGCGCGCCTTCGGTAATCAGAACGCCAGCGCCGTAGATGCCGGTCGGGTGGAACTGCACAAACTCCATGTCCTGCAGCGGCAGGCCAGCACGTGCGACCATGCCATTGCCGTCACCCGTGCAGGTGTGAGCCGAGGTAGCCGAGAAGTAGGAGCGACCGTAACCGCCGGTGGCCAGAACCACCATCTTGGCGCGGAAGCGATGCAGCGTGCCATCGTCGAGCTTCCAGGCGATTACGCCCTGACACTCGCCGTTTTCGCCCATGATTAGGTCGAGCGCGAAATATTCGATAAAGAACTGCGCTTCGTTCTTGATCGATTGGCCATAGAGGGTGTGGAGGATCGCGTGGCCGGTACGGTCAGCGGCAGCGCAAGTGCGCTGGACCGGAGGACCATCACCAAATTCGGTCATGTGACCGCCGAACGGGCGCTGGTAAATCTTGCCGTCCTGCGTACGGCTGAACGGCACGCCATAGTGCTCCAGCTCATAAATCGCCGCAGGCGCTTCACGTGCGAGATATTCCATGGCGTCGTTATCGCCGAGCCAGTCCGAACCCTTGACGGTATCGTACATGTGCCACTGCCAGCTATCCGGGCCCATGTTCTGGAGCGAAGCGGCAATACCACCCTGCGCCGCCACAGTGTGCGAGCGGGTTGGGAAAACCTTAGTGATACAGGCGGTATTAAAACCCTGCTCGGCCATGCCGAGGGTCGCGCGCAAACCCGCACCACCCGCGCCAACAACCACCACGTCAAATTCGTGGTCGATCAATTCGTAGTTGGCCATGAGTTCAACCCCAGAAGACAAGCTTGAGCACGGCAATGATGCCGAGCGCGCCAAGCAGCAGACAGAAAAGCGTATTGAGAAGCATGGCCAGATCGTAGGTCTTGCCGTGCATATAGTCCTCAAGCGTATCGCGCATGCCATTGCGCATGTGGATCGCGGCCACCGCGATCAACACAGCCAATGGCAGGCCGATGTACCAAGCACCAATCAGCTCAACCACGTCGGAGCGATCTTCGCCCGCCAGTTGAACCATGATGAACAGGGTCAGTGCGAGAAGGACAATGTTGACCGCGCCGCTTACGCGCTGGGTAATGAAGTGGCGTGTCGAAGCGCGCGCATTACCATAATGCGATTTCGGATTGGCGATCTGCTCATAAGAGATTTTGTTGTCGCTCATGGCTTAGCCCACCCACACAAAAACGGTCCAGATCACGAGCGTGATCACAACCGAAGCAATAATCGTTGCCCAAGCCATTTTCTCGCGCTGGCCCGGCTCCATCATTGCAGCGCTGTCCCAGACGAAGTGGCGAATGCCACCGCACATGTGATGAACAAGGCTCCAGGAAAACAGGAACATCACGATCTGGCCAAACCAGCTGCCATAGACGCCGTTGACCACATCCAGCGCATCAGCGCTGAAGGCAGCCGCCAGCAGCCAAATGACGAAAAGCGAAACACCAAAGTAGTTCGCAATGCCTGTGGCGCGGTGAAAGATGGACATCGTCATGGTGACGGTCCAACGGTAAATCTGCAAATGCGGCGAAGTGGGGCGGGCTCTGACCGTCATGGGGACTCTGTTCCGGGACCGACTGGCGCGACGAGGTGTCGCGGACAGTTTGGAATTGGTCTAGGTTTTAGACTCACGGCGTCCGGAAATCAAAGCCCTCTGACAGCCGGAAGCTCATACTTTCTGCGCAAGCCGCACTTTGTTCGCAGAGCGCACAAGGCGTTCGCACCCCGCCTCGGACTTAATACTGCGGATATTTTACTAGA
The DNA here is from genome assembly GCF_016461625.1 of Devosia sp. MC532. Taxonomy (NCBI): domain Bacteria; kingdom Pseudomonadati; phylum Pseudomonadota; class Alphaproteobacteria; order Hyphomicrobiales; family Devosiaceae; genus Devosia; species Devosia sp. MC532. Next base: position 31,276 of record NZ_JAEMNZ010000013.1, read on the forward strand.
TTGGCAGCGATTTAGGCGATCGGCGCAATAAAGTTTTGACATAAAACTATCAGTAAACATCTGTCACCAACCAGAATTCAGAACTACACTACAATCAACTCACTGCAGCGCAAAGTATTGTAATCAATAAGTAATATCTGAGTGGGAAGCTTCCAAGCATCAACAGGAGGTTGGTGCTATGCGTATGTTCCGAAGTGTTCGGTCCAGAATTTACGGCGCGTTTGGCGCCCTAACAGTACTAATCATCGCTACTGGCGCAGCGGCAATTATGCTGATGTCAAATGCCGAACATTTATTTCATGAATACCGTGCGACAGCCCGAGAATCCCTGACCGTCGACGAGCATGCTGCAGACGTTTCTCTGCTGCGAATTGATTTCTTGAACTATTTGCTCAACCCAACGCCCGAATGGGCTGATGAGGTTCGCAAAGTCGCCACACGCATTGCAACGGCAAATGAGGAGACTGACCAGCTCTTCGAGCATGACCCGCATGCGCTTGAGGTCACCAACCAGGTGCGCGTTCTCGCGGCGCAGTATCTGAACAATTTCGAAACGGTCGCCCGTGCCCAAGCCACCGGAGCAGACCCACGCAATCACGCGCTCACCTCCACGCTGACCGCTCTCGGCCCACGGATGTACGAGCTCTATCAGGGCCTGTCGTCGGAAACCCACACTCGGCAGAACGCACTTGGCCCGCGCATCTCTGAACAAGAAGCGCTGCAGCTGACCATCATCATGATTATTTCAGCTGTAGGTCTGGTCATTGGCCTAGCGCTGGCTATCGTCACCGGTCGTTGGCTGAACGGTACATTCGCCAAGCTCACGGGCACCATGGGTAAGCTGACGGATGGTAATTACGATATTGCCATTGAAGGCACCCAAACCCAGAACGAATTGGGCGAAATGGCGCGTGCACTCGAAACCTTCCGCGTCAACGGCATCAATGTGCAGTTGGCCGAGGAAGAAAAACAAGTGCGCGCCGCTGAGATAGCAGCCCGTGCTGACATGATGGCCAACTTCCAGAGCGCCTTTGACGGCGTAATCGAAAAAGCCATTGCTGGTGATTTCAGCGCCCGCCTCGCCACCCGCTTTGGTGATCCTGAAATCGATCGGATCGCAGGCAATCTTGATGGCATGCTCGATAGTATCGAAGAAGCGCTCGACGAGGCCGATCGTGTGCTGAGCTCGATGGCACGAGCCGATCTGCGAGACCGCATGAGCGGGGATTATCGCGGCGCCTTCTCGCGCCTCAAGCAGAGTACAAACTCGGTTGCTGACAAGATCGAGTCCATTACATTGCAGCTACGCGATACCTCCCGCTCGCTCAAGCGCGCCACTCGCGAAATTCTTGAAGGCGCGAACGATCTGTCTGAGCGCACGACCCGCCAAGCCGCGACCATTGAGGAGACCTCCGCCGCAATGGATCAGCTGGCCAATACCGTGACGCTGAATGCGACACGAGCCCGCGAAGCCAGTGACAGCGCCGAACGCATGAGTTCAATTGCAGAAGCCAGCAATGAAGTTATGGGCCAGGCCACCAATGCAATGGAGCGCATTTCCACCTCAGCTGCCAAAATCTCCAACATCATTGGCCTGATTGACGACATCGCCTTCCAGACCAACCTTCTGGCGCTCAACGCCTCAGTGGAAGCGGCGCGCGCTGGCGAGTCCGGCAAGGGCTTTGCGGTTGTGGCCGTGGAAGTGCGGCGTCTGGCACAAAGTGCGGCGCAAGCATCGTCCGATGTTAAGGCCTTGATCGAACAGTCTGGCGATGAAGTGCGGAACGGCACCAAGCTCGTCAGTGATGTGGCCGGTCGTTTGACGGAAATTGTCGAAGGGGTCAGCTCTTCAGCGGCTCTGATGGGCAATATTGCGAGCGACAGCCAAGCTCAGGCTTCTGGAATTGGTGAAGTGAATATCGCTGTGCGTCAGATGGATGAAATGACCCAGCACAACGCGGCGCTCGTTGAAGAAATGAACGCTTCCATCGAGCAGACCGAAGGTCAAGCCAGCCGCGTAGATTCGATCGTTGAAACCTTCACGCTGCGCGATTCTGCGGCGATGGACTCGGCCAACGAAACCACGTCCTCCAGTTCTGCCGACAAAGTGTCCGGCGCACGTGGACTTATTAAGAGCGTGCAGAAAGCGGCTAAAACCTACTTCGGCGGGCAAGCTGCGACCGCCGAAGCGTGGAACGAGTTCTAGACTTCGCAAAGAAACCAGTGAGGGCGCTAAAACAGCGTCCTCGCCAATCGGCTCCTCCCGAGTGTTTCTCCCGTTTCAGTACCAGCTCGCTGGTAATGGGCGGGAGAAATGCTTTTAGTAATCGGTGAGTTTACGGCTTGGGTCGTAGACCTGTTCATCAACAATACGCGTGACAGCTTGGCCACACCGCATTTTTTTCGTCACCTGATCATAAGCGTAAGTTGGACTACCATGTAATTGCCACCCCTCGGTCAAGGCCTTTGTGACCTTGTGACAGAAAGAAGAGTCGTCCTCGCCCGTCAGAAAACGATAGATCTGCATAATTGCCCCCCATATACGGCTAAAGCCGGTGTTGATCTTGAAGGCTCTTACAGCTAATCGAGTGGTTATGCATAGCTTTCCTCAGCATCTTCTCGATGGCCACGCGAACTTCATGTCCGGGCGTTATACCCGGGAAAAGGAACGCATTCGCGGTCTAGCCGACCTTGGCCAAAACCCAACCACAATGATTATTGCCTGCTGCGACAGTCGCGCGGCGCCAGAAATGATTTTCGACTCTGGCCCGGGTGAAATGTTCGTGCTGCGCAACGTCGGCAATCTTGTACCCACGTACCAACCAGACGGTGGGCAGCACGGCACCTCAGCCGGCATCGAATATGCCGTTAAGGCGCTCGGCGTCTCCAATATCGTCATCATGGGCCATGGGCGCTGCGGCGGCATGCAGGCGGCGCTCAACCCAGCGACGACCCCTCTGGATAGCGGCGACTTTATCGGCAAGTGGCTCGGCATGCTCGGCGATCTGCCAAGCCAGCTGGCTGGCGCGGATCTGTTGACCCAGTCTGAACGCCAGACGGCAATGGAGCGCATTTCGATACGCAACTCCATTCAGAACCTGCGCAGTTTCCCTTATGTGAGCCAGCTGGAAGCCGAAGGCAAACTGGCCGTACATGGCGCATGGTTTGATATTTCGACCGGGGAATTGTGGGTTATGAACCAGAACGGCGACTTTATCCGCCCCTTCCCCTAATAAAACGCCCCCAACCCATCTTTATAAAAAGCAGGCAGGTCTTCCCGCCTGCTTTTTGCCTTTTATGGGCATTTGATCTGCCACGATCGTGATCAATTGAGCTGCAGGGACACTTCACTTTAGTTCAGATCTGTCACTTCAGACGATTGTTTTCATTTAATGGCAGTGGCTTATACCGGTCTCAAAATGGTCCCGACATGGGTCCAGCCTCGCCCCATGAGGGCACACAACTGGCCATATTACGCCGTCAGATTGTTTCTCGCGGTGCCATTCAGCTCCGCCAGTGCCCCGAAAGGGCATTGCATGAAAGCTATCAGCATGGAGAAACCCATGAAGAAGACATTGCTTACATCTGTTATCGCCCTTGGCCTCACCAGCGCTGCCTTTGCGCAGGTTGCAACGCCCACGGACTTCGCTTCTGTTGACACCGACGCGGACAGCGCAATTTCTATCGCTGAAGCACAAGTGGCTTGGCCAGACCTAACGCCTGAAGCCTTCGCTGCGGCTGACACCGATGGCAATGGCGCACTCTCTGCCGAAGAATATGACGTCTTGCTGGCAGCAAGCGCACAATAATCGACCTGCCGTCGGCCGCCCTAACTGATCAGGGCGGCCGCAGCCATTCCCAGTCAGATGGAGGACCCTCCATGCGCATTATCCTTAAGGCTCTTGCAGCGTTGACCCTTTCATCGAGCCTAAGCTTTGCCCAATCCCCACTGACCTTTCAGGCCGTCGATACCGATGGCAATGGGCGACTGAGCTTTGAAGAATTGCGCGTAGTCTGGCCCGATCTGAGCCAAGACGAATATGCGCGAGCGGACGCGGATGGACGGGGCGGGCTCACGCCAGAACAACTCAATGGCCTGCAGCCCACCGCTTTACCGTCGCCCGCCATGATGCTTGACCCAGCCCCATCCGAGCCCATTGAGCCCGTTTTGGACTAAGCCACGCTGCGTCGTTTCGCTAGCGTCACAGCGAGGCCAGCAATGACGAACATCGCGCCCAAAATTTCAACGCCTGTAATTGTTTCGCCCAAGACCAGATAGGCCGAGGCCAAGCCGGTGACCGGAACGAGCAGGGTGAATGGTGCCACCACTGAAGCGGGGTGACGCATCAGCAGCCACGCCCAGATAACGCCGCCCAGCATGGATGATGGATAGGCCAAAAATGCAATCAGGCCTGCGTCGCTCAAACTAAAGCTCGATATCGCCGTGGCGATCGCGGCTCCCCCTTCGGTGAGCAGGGACAAAGCCAGAAGGGGCAAGGGCGCAGCAAGCGACCCCCAAACGGTGAGCAATAGTGGATTGACGCGCCTAGCCATGCGCGTCAGCACATTGGCCACGCCCCAAGCCAAAGCCGCCAGAACAGTAAAACTGAGCGGCAAGAATTCCGTCCCGCTCAAACGCTCAGTGGCAATGACGGCAATGCCGAAAAACGCCACACCCGCCCCCATGATCTGAAACCGATTGGGTCGCTCTCCTAAAATCAGGAAGGCGATGATCATGGTGAAAAAGGCCTGCACCTGCAGCACCAGCGAGGACAGACCCGCAGGCATGCCCCAGGCCATGGACAGGTTGAGGAAGGCATAGAGTGCAAAGCCAAAAGCCAAGCCATAGGCAATGACCAACCACGCCGGGGCTTTAGGGGGCTTGATGAAAAAGACCGCCGGAATGGCGACAGCGAGAAAACGCAGCGCCGCTGCGAACAGTGGCGGCATCGCCTCAACGCTCAGCTTGATGACGACGAAGTTAAAGCCCCAGATCGCAACAACCACAAGAGCGAGCAAAACATGACGGATAGGCATTAGCGGACGCGCACGCGGTTAAGAAAACGAGGCCCAAACACATTGAGCAGTAGGCCCAGAAAGATCAGCAGACTGCCCCCAATCTCAAACCAGCTCATCTGCTCACCTAAGATGAAATAGGCCGCAACAAAGCCAACGATGGGCACCAGCAGGGTAAATGGCGCGACCATGCTGGCGGGATATTTGCCCAGCAAAAATGCCCAACAGCCATAACCCAAAAGCGTCGAGCCATAGGCGATAAACAGCACCGAGCCGATAGCTTGCGGCGAAACAGCGAGAAGATCGGTGATGGCGCTCGGGCCATCAAAAATCAGCGCCAAGACGATCATCGGCAAGGGCGGGATCAACGCGCCCCAAACAACGAAGGCCAACATATCGATTTTGCCCGCCTGTTTGGTGACGATGTTGGAAACAACCCACCAGAAGGCCGCGACAATGGTCAACAGCAGCGGCCCCCAAATGGCGCCGCCAACATGCTCGGCCCCGATGACGCTCAAACCGACAAGCGCTAGTCCCGCGCCGGCCCACTGCACCCACGCCGGGCGATCGCGCAGAACCAGCACCGCCAGCGCTAGGGTGAAAAACACCTGCATTTGCATGACGAGACTGGCGAGCCCGGCGGGCATGCCTTCGCGCATGGCCAAGAATAGGAAACTGAACTGCAGCACCCCAACGCTAAAGCCATAAGCGGTGAGCAGGCCAAGGCTGACTTGGGGCCTTCGGATAAAAAAGACTGCCGGGAGCGCACACCCGATATAGCGCAGCGCAGTCAGCATATAGGGCGAGATTTCTTCGACGCCCCATTTGATGGCGATAAAATTGATGCCCCAAACCAGCACCACAATGAGCGCCAGAACCAGATCGCGCGGCTGCATTACACTGGTCCTTCACAGCAAAAAGGCGAGCATCACTGCCCGCCTTCTAGTCTTGTTCCGCGATTTTGCGAAGCGCCAATAGTGAGCGCTTGCATCACGAGATTACGCGCGGGGCTTGAGACCCTTGGCGATCAGCGTTTCCGCGATCTGAATGGTATTGAGCGCTGCGCCCTTACGCAGATTGTCCGAAACAACCCACATAGCCAAACCATTTTCGACGGTGACGTCTTCACGGATACGGCTGACATAGGTGTCGTAATCACCAACGGTTTCAACCGGGGTCGCGTAGCCGCCTGGTTCGCGCTTATCGAGCACGGTGATGCCATCAGCTTCACGCAGGATTTCGCGGGCTTCGTCAGCGGTAATCGGGTTTTCAAACTCGATATTGACCGATTCCGAGTGACCAACAAAAACCGGAACGCGCACGGCGGTGCAGGTGACCTTGATCTTGGGATCGAGGATCTTCTTGGTCTCTGCCAGAACCTTCCACTCTTCCTTGGTGTAGCCGTCTTCCATGAACACATCGATGTGCGGGATGACGTTGAAGGCGATCTGCTTGGGGAACTTGGCTGGGGTTGGGCTATCGTTGACGAAAATGCCCTTGGTCTGGTTCCACAGCTCGTCGACGCCTTCCTTGCCAGCGCCGGAAACGGACTGGTAGGTCGAGACAACAACGCGCTTGATCTTGGCGGCATCGTGGAGCGGCTTGAGGGCCACAACCAGCTGGGCGGTCGAGCAATTTGGGTTGGCGATGATGTTTTGACGCTTGTCGTCAGCCAGCCAACGCTCAAGGATCGCGCCGTTCACTTCAGGAACCACCAGCGGCACTTCGGCGTGGTAACGCCAATAGCTCGAGTTATCGATGACGATGGCGCCTGCCGCTGCGATCTTTGGACCCCAATCCTTGGAGATAGAGCCGCCAGCCGACATGATCGCAAAATCGACGGTCGAGAAATCGAAGTGCTGCAGATCGCGCACCTTCAAAATCTTGTCGCCATAGGACAATTCTTTGCCAATCGACTTTGACGATGCGAGAGCGAAAACTTCATCCGCCGGGAACTTGCGTTCGGCCAGAATGTTCAAAACTTCGCGGCCCACATTGCCCGTGGACCCGACGACTGCGACGCGATAACCCATTTTGGAACTCCGGTCCCTTACCATTCACCGCCCCCGCGCATCGTTTGATGCGGCCAGTGGTTTTCTGAGCCTCTCCCCGACGGGAGACGACCCGGGGAAAAGCTCTAAGCGGTTTTGGTGGTTTTAGTCATGGCAGTATCGCACTCGGCTTTTGGCCAAGTTTTTATTGCGATAGTGGCGATGGAGCCGAAGCTGCGCATGACGAACTCTAACTTCCTATTGAAGTGCAGGACTTGTCATACTCCACTGTAGGACAGAGTCAATGCGCTTGCTGAAACTCTCGGCCCCAGATACGCCTCGGATAGACGAAAGGACCACACATGGCCGACTACGATGTATTGATTATTGGCGCGGGCGCTGCAGGCATGATGGCTGGCATTGAGGCCGGCAAGCGTGGGCGCAAGGTGCTGGTGGTCGACCATGCCCGCGACCCCGGCGAGAAGATCCGCATTTCCGGTGGCGGACGTTGCAATTTCACCAATGTGAACGCCACTCACGTTCTGGGCCGCGAGCGCTTCCTGAGCCAAAATCCGCGCTTCGCGCTGTCGGCGCTGTCGCGTTACACTCCTGAAATGTTTATAGCGCGCGTGAAAAAGCAGGGCATCGCCTATCACGAAAAGACCCTCGGCCAGTTGTTCTGCGATGGCCCCGCCACGCAGATCATCACCATGCTGACCAATGATCTGCGCGCAGCTGGCGCAACGATCTGGACTGGCCGTTCCGTTGGTACCATTGAGAAAACCGACGAAGGCTTTGACGTTATGGTTGGCGATGGCCGCGTGACCGCGACAAGCCTAATCATTGCAACGGGTGGCAAATCCATTCCGAAAATGGGCGCGACCGGCTTTGCCTATGAAATTGCGCGCCAGTTCGGCCTTAAGGTCACCAACACCCGCCCGGCCCTCGTGCCGCTCACATTTGAGCCCGGCGCGCTGGAGATGCTGAAGCCTTTGGCAGGTGTTTCGACCAATGCCATTGTCTCGCACGGCAAGACTAAATTTGAAGAAGCGCTGCTGATCACCCACCGCGGCCTTTCCGGCCCAGCAATCCTGCAGATCTCGTCCTATTGGCGCGAAGGCGATGCGATCTCGGTTGATCTGCTGGCGGGCGAAGACGCGCTTGAATTCCTCAAGGCGGCCCGCAACGCTACGCCGAAACTGCATATCCAGACGGCTCTGGGTGACCGCCTGCCAAAGCGCTTGGCGCAGCTGATCGGGGAAGTCATCAACCAGCCCGGCATGATCGGCGATTTCTCGGATAAGAAACTCGCGACCGCTGCCGAAGTGATCAACAAGTGGACCCTAAAGCCAGTTGGTTCAGAAGGTTATCGCACAGCGGAAGTCACTTTGGGTGGCATCGACACCACTGACCTCGACGCGAAAACGCTGATGGCGCGCGATGTGCCCGGCCTATTCTTTGTCGGCGAGGCGGTAGACGTCACCGGCTGGTTGGGCGGCTATAATTTCCAGTGGGCTTGGGCCTCTGGCTATTCCGCAGGCCAAGCGGCCTAAATGATAAAGCCCGGGGCGACCCGGGCTTTTTTTATATCTGCTGTGTCGCGCTGGGCTTAGAATTTATAACCGAAGCGAACACCCATATTGGTCAGACCGCGATTGCCATCGCAAAGGTTCGCATTGGACGCGTGTTCGACCGTCGCCATGATCGACGCGTTCGTGTTGAGCATCACGCCCAAGCTGGCCGACTCGCGGAACACAAATGAACAGCCAAGGTCGCGCGCAGGGGCAACAGCCTGTCCATTGGTTGAGCCATTGTGGACCGCACCACCAAAACTGAGCTCGGCGAAGATGGGTGTGTCAAATAGCAGCACAGTCCAGCTGACGCCAGCATAGGCCATAGATTCGAGCCCGGCGTAATTGATGGTGGCGCCAAGATGAGGGCGTAGCTCACCAAGAGTGACCCACTCTGTCAGACCGGGGGTGTCGAACAAAAGCTCGACATTGAGATCCTGCATGCGGGAAACGTTGAAGACGCCAAACAGCGCCCCAGGCTCGTCAGCACTGTGAGCAAACACGCCGCCGCGCACTTCAGACAGTCCAAAATCCTGCGCCAATACTGGTGTTGAAACCACGCCAGCCACCACGGCAGCGGCGGCAAGAATACGCTTCATGGAATCCATCCTCATACAGAGACGGGAATTACTGCGTGAATGAAGGCTTAGCCGCAAGCTCATTTCAGCCACACTGGACAAGGAAGCGACTCCCCTGACGCTATTTTTCACGTGAAGGGTTGATTTTTCCCAGCTTCATCGTGATCTAACGATGAAACGTAATTGTACTAAGGTTGAGCCATGTCTGCGCCCTTCGCTCTGTCGCTTCAGGATCTGGCCCCCATCGCTCAGGGCTCAACCACGCCACAAGCGATGGCTGAAACCATCAAACTGGCGCAGGCGGCCGACGCGCTAGGATACACACGCCTCTGGTATGCCGAGCACCACGGCATGCCGTCCATTGCATCCTCTGTTCCCGAAATTCTGATCGGCAGCGCTGCTGCGGCGACCAAGAATATTCGCGTTGGCTCCGGCGGCGTCATGCTGCTCAACCACGCGCCGCTCCGTATCGCCGAAGCCTATCGCACCCTTGAAGCTCTGCATCCGGGCCGCATTGACCTTGGTATTGGCCGCGCGCCGGGGGGCGACGGATATGCCATGCGCGCGCTCCGCAGTGGTGGCGGCGAAGAGTTTTCAAATTATCTCGCCGAGCTGATGGCGTTTGACGACGACAGTTTCCCCGCTGATCACCCCTTCTCACGTGTTCCGGTCTCCCCAGGCGGCATCAAACTGCCACCGAAGTGGCTGCTCGGCTCATCGGGCGCATCGGCGCAAGCGGCGGGACAGGTCGGCTTTGGTTATGCATTTGCGGCGCACTTCAGCCACACCCCGGCTGCGCCCGCATTTGCCGCCTATCGCAATGCCTTTGTGCCTAGTGAAGAATTTCCAGAGCCCAAAACCCTGCTGTGTCTATCGGTCATCTGCGCGCCGACCGACGAAGAAGCAAAATATCTGTCCACCTCGCAGGCGGTAAACTGGGCGCGTTTCCTCACGGGGGAACAGCGGCAACTGACCTCTCCAGAAGAGGCCTCGGCCTACAAGCTGACCGCGCAACAACACTCGATCATTGAGCATCAATCCGCTCTTTGGATGGTCGGCAGCCCCGAGCGCATGGCAGAAGAAATTTCCGCCAAAGCGAAAGCGGCGGGCGCTGATGAAGTGATGGTGACTACAACCATCCACTCCTATGATCTGCGCCGCCGCTCCTACAAACTGCTTGCCGAAGCGCTGGGCATTCCGGCCCGCGCTTAGTGCACGGTATTTCGCGGCACTAACGCATAGTCGCCAGATGGCTCGACCCTCAATGCCAATTGCTGGCGGTCGAGCTCGGCCAACCACGCCGTCCACGAGCACGGTGTGGTTTGCCCATCGAGCGCTTCCTCATCGCCATAGCGCACGAATTTAAGGCGGAGCTGAGCCTTTTCAGCCCCGTCTCGATCGCGCGTCAAAGCGATCGCCGGACACCCGTGTTGCTCAAGTACCCAGGCTCGGATGTCGTGGTGCGCAGTTAAGAAATGACTGTTGAACATATTTTCGCTCCTCCCGGTGTTCTGCGTGTCGAACGAGTGGTCTGTGCAAGAGTTCCTAGAAGCGCGATCACACTGGCTTGAGCCGGACGCAGCCCTTAGGATGCCGCTATAGCAATGGCAGGGGCGCAGGCATGACCGACACAGTTCTTCTCACGGGCGTTTCTGGCTTTCTCGGCGGGCATGTCGCCAAGGCCCTGCTTGATGCGGGCTTTGCCGTACGTGGCAGTGTGCGCGATCTGAAAAAGGCAGATGCCGTTCGAACCACTCTGGCCAAAGCCAAGTGCGATGTCTCCCGACTGAGCTTTGTGTCTTTGAATCTGACCGAAGACGAGGGCTGGGACGCAGCGATGGACGGCGTGCGCTATCTTCAGCACACAGCATCGCCCTTCGTGCTTAATATGCCCAAAGACAAGAGCGAGCTTGTTGGCCCGGCGGTTGCTGGCACCGAGCGTGCAATTACGGCAGCGCTCAAGGCCGGTGTCGAGCGCATCGTTCTTACCTCTTCTATGGCCGCGATGGCCTATGGCCACGACAAATCCCGCACCTTGCCCTTTGGACCACAAGATTGGACCAATCTCGATGGCCGACCGCAAAACGCCTATATCGAGAGCAAGACCCGCGCCGAGCGCCGCGCTTGGGAGCTGATGACGGCTGCAGGCCAGATGGAACGGCTCGCCGTGATCAATCCCAGCGTTATTCTCGGCCCTCTGCTTGACGATGACGTTGGCACCTCGGGTCTGCTGATCAAGCGCCTGATGGATGGCTCCGTGCCGGCCGCTCCGCGTATTCCCATCACCTGCATCGATGCGCGCGATGTGGCCGAGGCCCATGTCAAAGCGATGACCACGCCAAGCGCTGGCGGGCAGCGTTTTCCTATGGGGGACGGCACTCTGCTCTTTCTCGACACGGCAAAGATTCTCAAGGCCGCCTACCCCAGCTATCGCATTCCGCGCTTTGAAATCCCGGACTGGCTGGTACGGTTCTATGCGCGTTTCGATCAGCAAGTGCGGGATAATGTTGGGGAGCTGGGGTACCCTAAGCCGCTCGATTCAAAGGCCGCGATTGCTCTGCTTGGCCATGATTTCATTCCCGCCAAGCAAGCCGTGCTGGCCACAGCGAAAAGCCTTGTTGAGCGGAAACTGGTGTAAGCATCCGCAGGGCGCGGGATAGCGTCCACGCCACTTATTCAATCGGAAGCCCCTCAGTTACATCGGACCATTCTTGGAGGATGCGACCGAACCGTCGTTGGGACGCTCAGGCTGGCCGCTGTCGAAAGCGCGTTAGCGAAGTCTTAGAAAATTCCGCGCCACGGTAACAGGTATTGATTGTGGATAGAGCGCTTTACAACGCCCGCATAAAAAGAACTACGTTACACTGATATACCACAATATTGGCAAAGGGATAATGGTGGACAGTCGTATTTGCTTGGCCGCGATCGTGGCCTCAACACTGGCATTTTCCAGTCCCTCCATCGCAGCAGAATTTGCCAGCGAAACGGCGTATCTGAACCAGCGGGCACAGGCGACAGAAACCATGTCAGGCGCTCAGGCGCTTGGTCTTATGCGCGCGGTAGAATTGGTTGTCAGCGATCAGGTCAACGGTTCGTGCTGGACCAATCAGAGTGAAGTTTTTCACACACTGCGCTCGGAATTGGTCATGGCCGGGGTCACTGTCTACACCGAGCCCCTCGCCAGCTATGATGCACTGAGCCCCATTTTGCGGCTCTCGATCATCGGTTATCAGGCTGCGGGCGGCGCGTGCATCGGTCATATGACCTTGGAAACCATCATCCGCTCGAACAGTGAAATGGGCAGCCTCACCCACACTCAAAAAGTCTTCAATATTGCTGCCGAAGCACGACTTTGGAGCGTTTCGACAATCTTCTCGGGCAAAAATCTCAACGCCACTATTGTCGAAACGTCTCGCCGCTGGGCCGATCGCCTTGCCAATGACATTCGCATCGCCCGCAATGACCCGTCGGTGCAACGCTTCAACGCAGTTTGGCCCATGGCCGCACCGCGCACCCGCGCAGAAACCGGGAAGTAAGCGCCAAAGCCATTGGCAGTTTGGCCGGTTTATGCTCGAAGGAACGGGCCATTCAGTCGCCTAAAATGCTGCCGAATGGGCGTGTTCGGCAGTGGGGTTTTGAGCGATGTCAGAGGCAGGTGCGGTGTGGTTTCAGCGTCGGGAAGCAACGGACGCGCAAACGGACGATATTCGCCTGCCAGAAGAGATCGACTACGCCCGCGTCGTGCATTCCGCTTCCTTCCGGCGATTACAGGGCAAGACCCAGGTCCTCGGGCTCGGTGATGGCGATTTTTATCGCACCCGCCTGACCCACAGCCTGGAAGTGGCGCAGATCGCGGGCGGCATTACACGGCAACTGGCGCACACCTATGCGAACGGCCCGCGCAGCCAACACCTGCCGAGCCTGATTGCCATTCAAGCCATTAGCGCCTTGCATGATCTGGGGCACCCGCCTTTTGGCCACGGCGGCGAAGTCGCACTCAACTATTGCATGCGCGATCACGGCGGCTTTGAGGGCAATGGCCAGACCCTGCGCATCATCGGGCGCCTTGAAGAGTTTTCTCATGGCGCAGGTTCAAACCTCACGCGGCGCACCATGTTGGGTATCTTAAAATACCCCGTTGCCTATTCGACCGCCGCCAATCCCGAACTGAAACCCGCCCTGAGCCAAGGCCTATCAACGCTGCAACTGATCGATCGTCAGCGCTCGAAGCCCCCCAAGGCCTATCTCGATAGCGAGGCCGATATTGTCGATTGGTTGATCGATCCGCTCTCCCCAGCGGAACGCGATGCCTTCACCAGTGCCCGCGCCAAGTCTGGAAAACATGCAGAAGCGCTGCACAAGTCCTTCGATTGTTCGATCATGGACGTGGCCGACGATATTTCCTTTGGCGTCCATGATTTCGAAGACGCACTCAAACTGCGCCTCATCAGCGAAGAGGCTTTTTTGGCGAGTGTCACCGAAGACAAATGTGCCAGCATTTTGGAAGAACTGACCGCTCGCTACCCGGAAGAGTTCGGCACCAATCCATACGCTACCTTCGTGGCGGGCCTCTTTGGTCGCTCAACTTTGAGTCTCAAACGCTGGATCGGACGTATCATCCACCATCTCATGGCCCGGATCGAAATGGTCGAACACGCTGAGTTTGACGACCCTATCGTCAAATACCGCGCGGAATTGCCTGCCCCAGACCGCGCCTTTGTCCGTGCTTTGAAGGATGTGGTCTATCACAACGTCATCCGCTCACCCTCGGTGCAGCAGATGGAGTTTAAAGGGCAGCAGATGGTGGTGTCGGTGTTTGAAGCGGTCTCATCCGAGCCGCAGGCCTTTTTGCCGCCAGACGTGCTGAAGCGCTGGAAAGACGCGGGCGAAAACCCACGTATCATTTGCGACTATATCGCCAGCATGACCGACGGCACGCTGATGAAAACCTATGAACGCCTTTTCACCCCAAGAATGGGCTCAGTGTTCGATCTGGTTTAGGTCTCTTCCATCCGTCCAGCAGCACGTTCAAAACCCTGAGCGATCGCCTCGCGCATAGCGGCGCGGGCGAGAACCGGATCACGATCCCGAATGGCTTCAGCGATACGGCGATGGACCCCCACCGTAATCGCGAGCGCATCGGGCTCGTTGACCGGCGAGGAAATGGTAAAGGCCGCTGTCAACGCCATTTCAACCAGTGCCGAGATTGACGCCATAAAGGGATTGCCCGATGCGGCGGCGACGGCTTTGTGGAATTCGAGATCGCAGCGCGCAAACTCGACCGGCTCGGTGGCGGCAGCCATTTTATCGACCCAGGCGATTAGCTCAGCGGCCGCTTCCGGATCGGCGTGTTCCGCCGCCAAGGCTGCGGCCTCAATTTCGATACCGATTCGCACTTCAGCAAGACTTCTGAGGAAGCCCACCTCTGGCCCCAGTTCAAAGAACCAGGCCAGGACATCGCCATCAAAAAGGTTCCAGCGGTTGCGCGGCAGGACGCGGGTGCCGATACGGGCGCGTGCTTCGATCATGCCCTTGGCGGCAAGAGTTTTGAGCGCCTCACGCAGAACAGTACGGGACACAGAGAAGCGTTCGAGCAATTCCGCGTCAGAAGGCAGGATCGTGCCTTCGGCATATTCGCCCGATACAATGCCCAAACCGAGGCTCCAGAGCACATCCGAGTGCAGATTTCGCGCCAGATTTCGTCCGGATAGCGTTGCAATCAGATCCCCTGAATGCCGCGTCTTCCCGCCTGACCGATCCATGCACATGCTCCTCAAATCTTCGCGCGCACCATAGGCGCAGTAAGATAACAAGAATAGACCCACAGAGGCTGGACATGATGAAGCGCCCCGCGCCATGGTGTCCAAACGCGTTGCGCATACACCAAGGACCTCATTTCATGACCAGCAAAGAAACGATCGACAAAGTTCTCAGTGAAGTCGATCACGGGCTCCAAAACAGCTTGGACCGGCTCTTTGACCTTCTGCGGATCAAGTCCATCTCGACCGATCCGGCATATGCCGCAGAATGCCAAAAAGCTGCCGACTGGATCACCAATGAGCTGACCGGCCTCGGCTTTGATGCCGCGGCCCGCCCAACGCCGGGCCATCCGGTGGTTGTTGCCCACGGCCCAGAACAGCCTGGCACGCACGTGCTGTTCTACGCCCACTATGACGTTCAGCCGGTTGACCCGATCTCGCTCTGGGATACCGATCCGTTCAATCCGCAGATCAAGGAAAAAGACGGCCGCAAGATCATCGTCGCCCGTGGAGCGTCCGACGATAAGGGCCAGATGCTGACCTTTATTGAAGCCTGCCGCGCTTGGAAGGCGGCAACGGGCGCGCTGCCTGTGCGCGTCTCGCTGATGCTGGAAGGTGAGGAAGAAAGCGGCGGCAAGAACCTGCCTCCGTTCATGAAGGACAATGCCGAAGAGCTGAAGGCCGACATCGCGCTCGTCTGTGACACCGATATGTGGGACCGCACCACCCCGTCGATCACCACCATGTTGCGCGGTCTGGTGGGCGAAGAAATCATCGTCACCGCCGCCGACAAGGACCTGCACTCGGGCATGTTCGGCAATGCTGCCGCCAACCCCAATCAGGTGGTTGCCAATATTGTCGCGGGCCTTCGCGCCGCCGATGGCTCCTGCACCCTGCCCGGCTTCTATGACGATGTTGCCGAGCTTTCCGATGAACTTAAGGCGCAATGGGCAGGCCTCGGCTTTGACGAAAAGGCCTTCCTCGGCGCCGTCGACCTGCACACTCCTGCGGGCGAAAAGAACCGCTCCGTTCTTGAACAGCTCTGGGCCCGCCCAACCTGCGAAATCAACGGCATGATCGGCGGCTATACCGGCGATGGCTTTAAGACCGTCATCCCAGCCAAGGCTAGCGCCAAGATTTCCTTCCGCCTCGTCTCCGGCATGGACCCTAAGAAAATCCGCGCCGCTTTCCGCGCCTATGTTCAGTCGATGCTGCCACCAGACTGTTCGGTCGAGTTTATTGAGCACGGCGGGTCGCCAGCTATGACGGTTCCGGCTGATGGTGCCTTGCTCCGCAAGGCACTCGCGGGCCTCACCGACGAATGGAACAAGCAGGCTGTCATTACTGGTTCGGGCGGTTCAATCCCGGTCGTGGGCGAATTTAAGAAGATCCTCGGCCTCGATACCCTCCTCATTGGCTTTGCCCATATCGACGATCAGATTCACTCGCCCAACGAGAAGTACGATCTAGAAAGCTACCACCGCGGCATCCGCTCGTGGGTGCGCGTGCTTGGTGCACTGGCGCAATAAGAAAAGAAAAGGCTCCGATTTCGGGGCCTTTTTTATTACGCTTATTTTATGAGATCCGGGCGGCGCGCCTTGGTCAGCTCAAGCGATTGCTCGGCCCGCCACTTGGCAATTTTCTTATGGTCACCCGAGGTCAAAACCGCCGGGATTTCACGATCCTCAAACACCTGCGGACGGGTGTAATGGGGATATTCGAGCATGCCGTTCTCAAAGCTTTCCTCGTCGCGACTATCCAGCGCCCCGAGCACACCAGGGATCAAGCGCACTACAGCTTCGAGCAGCACCATGGCCGCCACTTCGCCACCGGCGAGGACATAATCTCCGATGGAAATCTCTTCGAGCTGACGCGCATCGATAACGCGCTGATCCACACCCTCAAAACGTCCGCAGACGATCACCACGCCCGGGCCAACGGCCAGTTCATGCGCGCGTTGCTGGGTGAGCGGCTTGCCGCGTGGGGACATCAGAATACGCGGACGCGGATCGCTTGCCGGCGCTACGGTATCAATTGCTGTTGCTAAAATATCGGGTTTGAGCACCATGCCGGCGCCACCGCCAGACGGCGTATCGTCCACCGTGCGATGGCGGTCCGTGGCAAAATCTCGCAAATTCGTAGCGTTCAGCTGCCAATGGCCATCGGCCATGCCGCGCCCCAAAACCGAAGCGCCCAGCGTGCCGGGGAACAGCTCAGGAAAGAGCGTGATAATATGTGCCGAAAAACTCACGCTGGCTCTTCCTCACCCGGTTCAGCATCCAATGGCGGAGAAATCACCAAAAAGCCGCCCTTGATATCGATCTGGGGCACCACCGCCTTCGTGAAGGGATAAAGGAATGTGTCGCCAGAGCGCGGGTCGCGCACTTCAATCAAATCCCCAGCGCCGAAATTGGGCAGAGCAGAGACTTCACCAATCGACACACCGTTTTCCAAGCGTGCATCGAGGCCAATGAGATCGGTATGATAGAAATCATCTTCGTCATCGGTCTCTGGCAGGCGCTCGCGATCAACGAACAGCGAAACGCCATTGAGCAGTTCGGCCGCATTACGATCAGCCACGCCCTTCAAGCGCGCCACCAGCACGGTCTTGCTGAGACGCGCCTTTTCGATGGTGATCACCAGCCCTGAACGATCCGTATCGAGCGGCCCGTAGCTGCCAATGGCCTTCGGGTCTTCCGTGTGCGAAATAATCCGCACTTCGCCTTTAATGCCGTGGGCAGCACCAATCTTACCCAAGAGGATGCGGTTGGAGTTCTGAGCCATCTCGCGCCTTTGTATTCTATCCGTTGCCGCTCATATCAGGCTTCACGCACTGGGCAAAAGAGCTGGTTCAGTCTTTCGGGACCAATTCGATCACATCAAAGGTAGATTTGTAGAGCGGCAGCGGCAATTCCATCCGATAACGCGGCGAAGTGCCCGAAATCTGGAACACACAGCCCACCTGATCGCGCTCAGCATCCTCGCCGTAGAAGATCGGCTCAGGTTCGTTCTGATAGTTAAGTGCGCCTTAGTAAAACACGGAGCCACTGTCATTGCTGTGCAGTGTTCCAACGAAACGCTGAGAGCCGGTCAGCTTTTCAATCGCGGTGCTCATCTCCGAAACAACGCACTCGAAATAGGGGTAGATAGTCACAGGCATGATCCCACCCAATTTGATGACGCGGCATTGGTAGGTACCCATAGGAATTTCACTGAAAGGCGAGAAGTTAGCCCCAACCACATCAGTGAGAATTTTGCTCTCAGCCTTGGTGGCGCCAGTCATGGCTTCTTTTAATCCGTGCGTTCGGGCGGCCTCGAAACTATCAATCCGCTGTACATCTGCGGCCCGTAGCTCAACATCGGCAGGAACAGTGCAGCGGGCAGCGCTCGCTGACCCAATCAGTGCTAGAAATGAGAGACACGCCCCCGATAGCTCCAAATCCAAAAGTGGCATCGACTGTCCTCCTCAACAGGCGTCGGAACTTTGCATGGGAAGAATGTATTCTCAACTCATCTAGTAAGGAGAGCATGATGAGCAAAATTCTCACCGACCGTGAAGACATCCGCGAGTGGACGATTGCCCGGGCCGGAAATCCGGTGCTGATGGAAGTGCCTGATGGCTTGGACAGCCGCACCATTTTGCAGCTCGCTTTTGGCCAAGAGGCCATGAACGCCAATGGTGACCAGGGGCCCGACCGCGTTGGCGGCTTTCAGCTGGTGAGTTGGGAAGAGTGGTTCACCGCACTCGACGAGAACAATCTCGCACTGCGCGTGTCGGATGATCCGTCGGGCGGTAATGAAGCTGAATTTGAGTTCGTCAACAAAGACGAGATTTGAGCTTAGAGCTCTTCGGCGTCGGCCTGCGCTTCAAGCGCTTCCATGTCCTCATCGGAGAAGCCGAAGTGATGGCCCAGTTCATGGATCAACACATGGGTGACGATCTCGCCCAGTGTGTTGTCATCATGCTCGGCCCAATAATCGAGAATGGCGCGACGATAGAGAAAAACGGAATTGGGTGCTTGCCCAGTTTGCGGCACTGCCCCGTCTTCGGTGAGACCAATGCCTTGGAATAGTCCCATCAATTCAAACGGGCTTTCCATGCCAAAGCCTTCAAGCACGTCGTCTTCGGCAAATTCGGCCACCTGACAGGTGACGTCCGCCGCAAGGCTCTTGAAGGGTTCGGGAAGAGTGGCGAGCGCTTGGCTCGCCAATGCTTCAATATCATCCAATGTCGGGGCGAACCGCCCCGACCAATTGGCGGCACTCAAATTAGTGCAGGTCGCGAATGTCGACGAAGTGGCCAGCGATCGCAGCAGCTGCTGCCATGGCTGGGGACACCAAGTGGGTGCGGCCCTTAAAGCCCTGACGGCCTTCGAAGTTACGGTTCGAGGTCGAAGCGCAACGCTCTTCTGGCTTGAGCTTATCTGGGTTCATCGCCAGACACATCGAGCAGCCTGGCTCGCGCCATTCAAAGCCAGCATCCTTGAAGATCACATCAAGACCTTCAGCTTCAGCCTGTTCCTTGACCAGACCAGAGCCTGGGACGATCATCGCGGACACGGTCGAAGCAACCTTTTTGCCCTTCACAACCGACGCAACTGCGCGCAGATCTTCGATACGGCCGTTGGTGCAAGAGCCAACAAAAACGCGGTCGATCTTGATGTCGGTGATCGGCGTGCCGGGCTTGAGGCCCATGTAGTCAAGCGCGCGCCACTTCGATGCACGCTTGGTTTCGTCAGCGATATCATCTGGGTTGGGAACAACGCCCTGAACCGAGATAACGTCTTCTGGCGAGGAACCCCAGGACACGATTGGCGGCAGCTTGGCTGCGTCGAGAACGACGACCTTGTCGTAGTGTGCGCCTTCGTCGGTGTAGAGGGTCTTCCAATAATCGACGGCCATGTCGAAGGCTTCGCCCTTCGGCGCGCGTGGACGATCCTTGACGTAAGCAAAGGTGGTTTCGTCTGGAGCGATCAGGCCAGCGCGTGCGCCGCCTTCAATAGTCATGTTGCAGACCGTCATACGGCCTTCCATGGACAGCGAGCGAATGGCTTCGCCAGCAAACTCGATCACGTGGCCGTTGCCGCCGGCCGTGCCGATTTCACCGATGATAGCAAGAATGATGTCCTTGGCCGTGACGCCTGCTGGCAACTGACCGTCAACACGCACCAGCATGTTCTTGGCCTTCTGCTGAATCAGCGTCTGGGTCGCCAGAACGTGTTCCACTTCGGAGGTACCGATACCGTGGGCCAAAGCGCCAAAAGCGCCGTGGGTGGAGGTATGGGAGTCGCCGCACACAATAGTCATGCCCGGCAGAGTAAAGCCCTGTTCCGGCCCAACGATATGGACAACACCCTGACGCTTGTCGAAGGGGTCGTAATATTCGATGCCGAAGTCGCGGGTGTTCTCGGCCAGCGTCTCGATCTGGATCGCACTATCTGGATCCGGATTGGGCAGCGAACGGTCGGTAGTCGGGACGTTGTGGTCAACGACAGCGAGCGTGCGCTCTGGATGACGGACCTTGCGACCGTTCATACGCAGACCTTCAAACGCCTGTGGGCTGGTCACTTCGTGAACGAGGTGGCGGTCGATGTAGAGCAGGCTCGTACCATCTTCGTTATTCTGAACGAGGTGGTCGTCCCAGATCTTATCGTAGAGCGTGCGGGCCTTGGTCATGTCCGTATCCGAGCGGAGAAATGATAGATTGGATTGGTTCTAAGCCTAAGCACGGACCTGCGTCAACTAGAACCGTACCGATGAGTACGGCTGATTTTGGAGAGAGTGCCACCTGAAACAAACTAGCGCGTGATTTAACCGAAATGACACGCATGCGGAGGCAGTGTCGCTCTCCACGCTGGGGGGAATAGGCAGTGGCCCGATGACGCGTATCTTAATGGCGATTGCTGGCGTTATGGGGGCCCGACTTGCCGGAGCAGGCTTTGGCTTCTTAAGCCAGCTTATGCTCGCACGCATGTTTCTTCCGCATGATGTGGGCATGGCGTTTCTCGCACTGTCGGTGACCGCCTTCGTCAGCCTTATGGCGACGGGCGGGTATCACACCATTGCCCTCACCTATCTCGCCCGATTTAGAGCTTTTGGCCGACTAAATCTTGAGCGTGCGTTTTTAAGCGCGGCACGACGGGATATCATCGTTCTGATCGCGCTTTTTCTGGTGGTGACGCCGTTCGCCTTCGTCCTCCCGCTTGAAGACGGCTTTGCAAAAGCGGCGATCTTCGGAGTGCTCGCGGCAATTCCCCTTGCCGTCATCCGCATGAACAATAGCGTCGCGAACGCGCATAAGCGTTTCAGCCTCTCCTACGTGCCCGACTTCGTCATTCGCCCCGGACTTTTGTTGCTTTTCCTCGCTGCGCTCGCTCTATTAAGGGTGAACGCGCCAATTGATTATGTGCTGATCGCGATGGTGGTCATTGCGCTGACCGTGGCCATTGGACAGGCAATGCTGCTGGGCAAAGACCACGCCTTTGCCCGGGTGGAGAGCGCACACTTGCGCGATCTTCGCCCCTATTACCGTAGCCGAGCGGCGGCCATGTTGATGGTCACAATCGTATCGGGTGCTACAGCAGACCTCGTTGTCCTGATCGGCGGCCTCTTCCTGCCACCCAGCCAAGTTGCGGTGCTGGGCGTTGCGGTGCGGCTCGCGGCTCTTGTCGGCTTCTTCAGCGCCGCATCTCAGCAATTTGTGCTCCGAGATTTGGTGGCCACAATGTCGAGTGCTAGCCGTTCGGAATCAGATGCCGTGCTGCTGCGCACCAATATCGTCAGCATTGGAAATATGATCGCAGCGACAGTCGTCGCCATCATACTAGGACCATTCGTCCTCGCACTATTTGGTCCTTCCTATGGTGCGGGCTATTGGCCCCTTGTTATCTTCCTCATCAGCCAATCCATCCGCGTGATGGGCGGGATGAACGGGCATCTGCTCGCCTTGGGTGGGCACCAAATCCGCAGCGCAGCACTATGCGCACTGGCTGTGATAGTCCTGCTGGTCCTCTCCGCGCTACTTACCCCTCTGTGGGGTCTTACTGGCATCGCGACAGCACTTTTAGTGGCTGAACTTGTGTGGGCAGTGGGGCTTGGATGGCTCACCCAGAAACTTCAGGGGAGGCGCGGTGACATCTTCGAAACTATTCGCACTCACAAATTATTTACGGCCGGACGGTAAGTAGAGAGGGTTTACTTGGGGCAGATTATTCGGCCCCTGATTGGCAGTCTGCTTGTTATGACCATCGACGCTCGAAAGACTCTACTGCCAACGAAAATACCCGGCGTCATTCTTCTCGGTGGATCTTACGGCAGCCTCGCGGCGGCACGCAGTTTTGGTCGACATGGCATCCCGGTTGCCTTCTTCTCAACCCAACACACGGCCGCGCAATATTCGCGATACATTCAGCACCATGTGGCCTGGCAGGGCCCTGACCAATCCAATGCGCTAGAGTTTTTCATCGAGAAAAGCCTGCAGCTGGGGTTTGCGAACTGGCTGCTTTTGCCAAGTAGCGATCACGAAGTGCAATTCGTGACTCAAAACTATGGCGCTCTTGCCGCCCATTTTGCCCTTGTCACCATGCCTTGGGCCGCCCTTGAGCAACTGAACGACAAGGCGCAACTTTGCAGCTTGGCCGAGCAGCTCGGTATTGATTTCCCGAAAGTCTATTGGGATGGAGACGCCCACACGACCAGCGCTGAGGACATTCGCTATCCAGTCGTTCTCAAACCCTCTTCAACCGAGAAGATCAATCCGCTGACGAAAGCCAAAGCTTGGCGTGCCGATAGCATCGCTGAGTTCGAGCCTAAGTTCACTGCCGCAACGCAATATATGGGCGAACACGGGTTTGTTGTGCAGGAGCTGATCCCGGGCGACGGCAGCGCCCAATTTTCATACGCGGGCCTGTGGGATCACGGAATTGAACTCTGCGGCCTGACCGCTCGGCGCTCGCGTCAGTTTCCGGCAGAGTTTGGCACAAGCCCCTTTGTAGAAACTTTAGAGCTGCCAGAGGTTGGAGCCCAAGCGCGGCGGCTCCTCGAGGCGGTCCACTATCACGGGCTGGTCGAGGTTGAGTTCAAACTCGATCAGCGTGACAATAGCCTAAAGCTCCTCGACGTGAACACCCGCATCTGGGCCTGGATCGGCCTTGGCGAGGCCGCAGGGTTTGATTTTCCGACACTTGCGGCTCTATTGGCTAAGAGCGAAATGCCAGAGACGCACACGGCAAAATATGGCCCAAGCTGGCGCCATCCGGTGCCCAACACGCTTTCGCTTCTGCAGTCTCTGGTGCGCTCAGGGCGGCTGGGTTACGCGGGACGCCGATCCATCTTCGCGCGCTCCGTATCGTCAATTTTCGCGGCTGACGATCTCAAGCCGGCGCTCGCAGAAGTCCCCGTGCATCTTCTGCGCAAGATTAAAAGGCTGCTCCCGCGGTAGGCGAAAGCAGCCCAGTTTTATTTTAGTGACGGAAGTGACGCATGCCCGTCATGACCATTGCGATACCGGCCGCATCGGCGGCGGCGATCACTTCGTCGTCACGCACCGATCCACCCGGCTGGATAACAGCTGTTGCGCCAGCGGCAACAAGCGCTTCAAGCCCATCGGCAAATGGGAAGAACGCATCGGACGCAACGACAGAACCTTGGGTCAGAGCGCCTTCAATACCAGCAGCCTCAGCCGCATCAATGGACTTGCGGTGCGCCACACGAGCGGAGTCTACGCGGCTCATCTGGCCAGCGCCAATGCCTGCAGTCGCGCCATCCTTCACGTAGATAATCGCGTTGGATTTGACGTGCTTGGCGACCTTTGCCGCGAGCTTGAGATCGGCCAACTCGGCTTCAGTCGGCTGGCGTTTGGTGACAACTTTAAGCTCACAATCATCGACATTGCGATTGTCACGCCCCTGCACCAAGAGCCCGCCCGAAACCGACTTCACCACGAGGCCATCGGCCTTGGGGTCCGCCAGACCCCCTGTAAGCAAAAGACGCAAGTTCTTCTTGGCCGCAATGATCGCTTCCGCTTCCGGCGTCGCAGAAGGAGCAACGATCACCTCGGTAAAGACCTTGACGATTTCGGTCGCGGTTTCAGCGTCGATCTCACGGTTGAGCGCAACGATGCCACCAAAGGCCGAGACCGGGTCGGTGCGCAGGGCGTTGAGATAAGCGGTCTTCAGATCTGCGGCGACAGCGACACCACATGGGTTGGCGTGCTTGATGATCGCGACGGCTGCCGTCTGGTTCGGGTCGAACTCCGAAACCAGTTCAAAGGCAGCGTCAGTATCATTGATGTTGTTATAAGAGAGGGTTTTGCCCTGCACTTGGTTTGCCGTTGCAACGCCGGGGCGTTGCTCGCCATTGGCGTAGAAGGCCGCCCATTGGTGTGGGTTTTCGCCATAACGCATCACTTCGCGCAAAGTACCGGCGAAGGAGCGATAGGTGACATCCTGGAATTCGATTTCCTTGGCAAACCAAGCCGAGATCGCCGCATCATAAGCACCAGTACGGGCATAAGCCTTCGCAGCAAGGCGTTGGCGCAGTTCATAAGGAATGCCGCCGTTCTTGATGGCTTCCAAAATCGCAGGGTAGTCGGCCGGATCAACAACCACTGTCACATAGGCATGGTTTTTTGCGGCTGAGCGCACCATCGCCGGGCCACCAATGTCGATGTTCTCGATGATTTCGTCATAAGACGCGCCCGAGGCGACTGTCTTTTCAAACGGATAGAGATTGACTGCAACGAGATCGATCGGTCCGATCTCATGCTCATCCATGGATGCCTTATGCTCTGAGTTATCGCGCACCGCCAGCAGACCGCCATGCACCTTGGGGTGCAAGGTCTTTACGCGGCCATCCATCATTTCAGGAAAGCCCGTGAGCTCAGAAATTTCACGAACGGGAAGACCCGAATTTGCGATCAGCTTACGCGTGCCGCCAGTCGATACCAGTTCCACTCCAGCCTCAGAGAGGCCGCGCGCGAACTCCTCCATGCCAGATTTGTCGAATACCGAAAGCAGAGCACGCCCGACTGTTACTGTCTTGCCCATGGAAGCTTCTCGCCAAAGTTGAAGGAGTTGTGCGGCTCGCTACCACGAGACGGCTCAAAGGCCAATCCCTTTCGGGCCTTCTATGGCTGCTCGAGAGTAAAGATCCAGGCAACTTCTGTAGTGTCTGTAACAGCGGCCTCGAGCACCAACTGGCGCGTGCGCTGGAAGCCGCGCGTCGCCGAATGGCGAACGCTGTCTTCCTCCATCAGATGCGCACCTTCCCAAAGGAAGCTCCACACGCGACCGCTAGGCAAAACCAATCGAACCATTCCATCGCCATTGGTGTAGCGAAGATCAACACCAGGCCCGAGATGGAAGCGCAACCCCAAGCGACCTTTTGGCTCGCCATGGGCCAAAATGCGATCTTGGCCTACAAGGGTCGTACCCTCGGACAACAGCGTCATCCGGCGCTCAACTTCAACACCAAACCGGCCAGCGTAGCCAGTGGTGGTGCACATCATCATGTGCTCTGCCGTGTCGAGCGTGATGAAATGGGTGGCTGACGAACGAGGATCGATAGCGTCTTCTCCATCGATCGTGGCGGTCGAATGCGCCAGTGCCTGACGGAATAGGTCGCGGCTCTCGAAGAGGTCGGACGGCGCGGGACCACAATTGCCCACCACCAGCTCGCTGCCATAGGAAAACTCGAAAGCTAACGCACTGGCGTGTGCTTCGCCGTCAAAGCCGGTGGGCGGATGAATACCGGAGTCGCAGACGACGACCGTATTGCCGTCCCGCATAATGCCGTAACCACCAAGCAGACGAGATTTTCGCGGTTGGGTCGGCGTGATCGATTGGAGGGCGACCAAAATATCGTGAGGCAGCTGACCGGTGCCATTAAAATACACCGGCTCGCCGCTCGACAATGTCAACGCGTCCAGCGCCTCGTGCATGTGATCAATCTTGTTCGCCAGATCGGCCATCGAGGCGCTGCCATGGCGACCTGCAGCGCGCTTGAGGGTCGCAAGCTCAACTAGCAGTGCCAGTTGTACCTTTGGGCTACGGGATAGGTGGAGCCCATCTGTGTCTATCTGCTTGCCAAGAAGCGCATCGACGCGCGCAACTGCCGGGCCCAAATCTGGCTCATCGGCTACGCTCGACAGCTCAGCCCCCAAAACGCCCATCGCCGCATAGAGTGCTTCCACAGGGTCGGCCGCCAAGCCACCGCGAACCCGCAAGCTCTGGACCTGCATGGCTATTGATCGGTGAATGGTCTTTGCTTGATCCGGCGTTGCGCCATCAAGAATGAGCGTCAGATAGCGCAGCCAGTTTAACATGCGCTGCCCCGTTAGGGTGAGCGTCCAGCTATCGCTTTCAAACCCACCTTCTTTGAGGATCCAATCGAGCACCAAAGTGCGCGCGAAGAGCTTTTCACCCGGGTCGCGTACGTCACGGAAATGCCGAAGCCACGAGAAACTATGGAGGTTATTCCACCAGTCTAGGTGATCAGGCTCAACAGTGAACGGGGAGGCGCCACCGGTTTCAACCAGCTTAGAGGCCAGAAGATAACGACCTGACATCATCTCGCGCACAGCGTCACGATCCGCGGGGCGGTAATCGGGCAGATCACCTGCGAAGGCGTGGTCGATCTGTCCGCGCCAAGTCCACCGCATCAATGGCGTTGTAATAAGCGAATCGGCGACGCCCAGCACAAAGTTGCGACCGGCTTTGGTCAGCCGCCCGCTCACAATGCAAACCCTTCACCAGAAGAGTAATTCGCCGCCAACTCGGGATACTTAACTATCACTACCTATTCCCGGACCGCCTTCACCGCGCCCCATATTTAGGAAAGGTTTACCCTGTTCGACGGAAGCGCGCCACGAAGAAGCCATCCATGCCCCCAGCAAGTTGATTGGGCGACATGCCAGGATGAGTACGCAGCAGTCCAGCAGCACTAACGGCAGCTTCAAGACCAGGTACCTCTTCAGCGAGGATCGGATCGAGCGTCACTGTTTTCAGATTGGCTCTGATCCAGTCTACCTGCTCTTCGCCCTCTTCAGGCTCCAGCGAGCAGACGCAATAGATCAGCGTGCCGTTGGGCTTAAGCGCCGCAACCGCATTCTTGATCATGGCCTGCTGCAAGCGCTTGCGACCTGCGATATCGGCAAGGGTGCGGCTCCACAGAACCTCAGGGTGACGACGGAAAGTGCCCGTGGCGGAACAAGGCGCATCAAGCAAAATGCCGTCGACCGGCTCTGCTGGCTGGTAGTTGGTTGCGTCGCCCTCAATCACCTCAGGAGCATAGCCGAGACGCAACATATTGCTCTTGAGGCGTTCAAGACGCTTGCCGTCGCTATCGAGCGCGGTAACCTTGTAGCCAGCTTTGCTGAGCTGAGCAGTCTTACCCCCTGGGGCAGCGCAGAGGTCGATAACCGTGCTCCCTACGTTGAGCTTGAAGAGGCGCGCAGGCAAGGCGGAAGCAGCATCCTGAACCCACCATTTGCCTTCGTCATAGCCAACAAGAGCTTCAACCGGACGATCACGGCTTTCAACGCGAACACTGTCGGCGTTCAAACGCTCGGCATTGAGCGCATCGACCAACTGGTCACTGTCATCGCGCAAGGTCAAATCCAGCGGCGCACCAGCGAGCAGCGCCTCGGCGAAGGCCGGCATCGCCTCATCGCCGTATGCAGTAGCCCAGCGGCCGAACAAAGTTTCTGGAATAAGATCAAGATCATCGCCATCCAGCGCATAGCGCGCCGAATTGGCCTGCGCCTTACGCAGAACCGCATTCATCAGCCCAGTGAGGTGGCGCGCCTTGTTATCGCGTTTGAGCGCTTCAACAGCAAGGAACAGCGCCGAATGCGCGCCCAGATCGGGCAAATAGACCAGCTGCGCCAACGCCAAGCGCAGGACAGCCTCGAATGTGCCCGAACGCGGCGGCATACCCTTCTCGAGTAGCTCCGCGAGCATCAGGTTAATCTGGCCTTGGCGACGCAGAGCCGTGGTGATGAGGCGATTGGCGAGCGCTCTGTCGCGACCGTCGTTTAGATCTGCTGCCGTTAGTGGCGCAAAATGTTCGCCAGCCAAAACAGACTTCAGTTTCTGAGCAGCAACGAGGCGGAGCTTTAGCCCTGCCGGATCTGGTTTATGCGCCAATGTGTTTCTTAGCCCCAAGGACCGCGCGTACCACTGTCATCATCGTTACGCTTCACGGTCGGTGTACGCCATCCCGTCGCCGTTGAAGTGCTGCTCGGACGAGCTGCCTGCGGACGAGGGCGCGAATTTGAGGTGTTATGATCTACTCGCATTTCCGCTGCAAGCCTTTGCAGTGCCTGAATGCGGTTGGCCGTGTCCGGGTGCGTGGAGAACAAATTGTCCATACGCGCGCCGCTCAGCGGATTTGAGATGTACATATGAGCCATTGCCGGGTTGCGTTCGGCCGCGACATTGACCTGCCGCCCCGAGAGCGTGGCAATCTTGTTGAGTGCGGAAGCCAGCGCCAGCGGGTCATTGGCAATGATCGCGCCGAGCTTGTCAGCCTCATACTCGCGCGTGCGGCTGACCGCCATTTGCACG
This sequence comes from Devosia sp. MC532, assembly GCF_016461625.1. NCBI lineage: Bacteria > Pseudomonadati > Pseudomonadota > Alphaproteobacteria > Hyphomicrobiales > Devosiaceae > Devosia > Devosia sp. MC532. The sequence continues at coordinate 59,756 of NZ_JAEMNZ010000013.1, forward strand.
ATCATCGCAGCGACTGGGGCGAGGAACACCATGAGAATAGCGCCAACACCGCCCAAAGGGTTGTCGCGATTGTTACCGCCCCCGAAGAAGAGGCCAAACTGAGCCAGAGCCGAGATAGCGCCCGCGAAGGTAGCGGTAATAGTCATCGTGAGTGTGTCGCGATTTTTGATATGCGCCAACTCATGGGCCACAACACCGGCAACTTCGCGCGGGTCCAACTGCCGCAGCAGCCCCGAGGACACTGCAACAGCGGCATTATTCGGATCGCGGCCGGTCGCGAAGGCGTTGGGCTGATCGGTCTCGATGACATAGACAGCCGGCGTTGGGATACCCGCCCGCTTTGAAAGTGCATCGACCATGTCATAAAGCTCGGGCGCGCGACTACGCTCCACGGGGACGGCGCCCTGCATGCGCAGCACCATTTTGTCTGAATTCCAGAACGCAAATATATTGGTGCCAGCAGCAAAGAGCAGCGCCATGATCATGCCGCCGGTGCCGCCGATGAAATAGCCGACGACCATAAACAGCGCCGTCATGCCTGCGAGCAGCGCAAAAGTGCGTAACGTGTTGGACATGGGCGGAACCTCTTGGGTTAAGTCGTCTTCGCAACTATGTTGTGCGCATGGCGGTTCCATGCAAGGCACCAGCATAGTTTACCCATTTGGTTTTTGCTTATGAACGAAAATATCGCAGCTCAAGCCGGCTCTGAGGCCAATAACGAGACCGCGCCAATCAAGGTGCTCTCCCCGCAAGCGCAGCGCGCGCTTGCTGAGGCTGAGGCCCGTCGACTTGAAATTGATGCAAAGACCGCAATGGCACCGAAAGAAAAAGGCGGCCGCGGCGGGCTCGATCCGGTGCGATACAGCGATTGGGAAATTAAGGGCCTCACCAGCGATTTCTGAACGCTGGTGAGATATGCTGATCATCACCCCAGAATATCGGTGATGTTGTAGCCAGCCGCCGAAACGGCAAATGTTGTCGCGACGGTGATAATGGCTGCGACAAGGACACATTCGACTGTCGAAAGCCCTAGGTCTTGGCGCATAAAATTCATCAATCGACGCATCGCGTTTACTCATCCGTTTCGGAACGGTGTCACCCTGACAGCGTCAGGCTGAACGGAAGCTGAATGAATCAGCTTCGCGCCGTTTCTATGGCTGGAATGAGGTTTTTGCTGATTGCCTCAACACTCAACGGACCGGTGTGCTTGAAAACAATTGTGCCTTCCGCATCCACCAAGAAGGTCTCAGGAACGCCATAAACGCCCCAATCGATTGAGACACGGCGGTTCGCATCAACGCCTATGGCTGCATAGGGATTGCCCAGCTCAGTGAGGAAGGCCAGCGCATTATCTGGCACATCCGCCTGGTTGATGCCGAAAATCCGAATGCCTGTCACATCACTAATCTGCTCGAGCAATGGATGCTCGTCTCGGCAAGGAATGCACCAGCTGGCGAATACGTTCACCAGTGTTACTTCCCCTTTTAGCGTTTCCGTAGAAAAACCCGGTACCCCGCTACCCGCAAGAGCAGCCATGGTAAAGTCCGGCGCCGGCTTATCGATCAGCACCGAGCGGATCAGGTCTGTGTCCCGATCCATCGACGTTGCGAAAATGGCCACGAGCGCGGCCAATAGAGCGAGCGGCAGAACGAAGAGCAGGTATCGCATCTTAACCTCTCTTGTCGCCGAGTTCTTCTAGACGCTTGCTGACCTTGCGGCTGTCATAAACAACCTTGGCCGCTAGAGCCAATACAGCCAAGGTGCTGACAGCCCACGAGATAACAATAAACCCAGCATGGGCTCCGAGCTCAATCATGCTGCGCCTCCCCGTGCGAGCTTGCGTTCTAGGGTCGCCACGCGGCGACGGCGCACTTCGGTATGCATCGAAATCAGCTGCAACACACCAAACAGGAAGGTGAATGCGAACATCATCAGGAAGAGCGGGGTGAGAATTTCTGCAGGCATCTTCGGGCCTTCAGCTGTGAAGACGCTGGCGGGCTGATGCAGGGTCGACCACCAGTCCACCGAGAACTTGATGATCGGAATGTTGACTGCACCCACGAGGGTGAAGATCGCCACGATGCGGCCAGCACGCAGCTGGTCATCGAAGGCGCGCCATAGTGCGATCAGGCCGAGATAGATGAACAGCATGATCAGGGTGGAGGTCATGCGACCGTCCCATTCCCAGAACGTGCCCCAGGTCGGCCGACCCCACATGGAGCCGGTGAACAGCGCCAATGCGGTGAACAAAGCGCCCATCGGCGCCGCGGCCTTCATCGAGACGTCGGCCATTGGGTGACGCCAGATCAACGTACCCAATGCAGAAACCGTCATCGCCGCATAGACGAACTGGCTCAGCCAGGCTGTCGGCACGTGCACATACATAATGCGCACCGTGTCGCCCATGTATTTTTCCGGGGGCGAGACGAAGAATGAATAGTAGACGCCCAGTACGAACAGCACAGCGGTGATGATCACCAGCGGCCAGATCAGCGGACGGGTCCATTGGATAAAGAAACCAGGATGCGCGATCCGGTTCCACCAACTCATTTTGGGGGTGTTATCAGTGCTCATAGGCGGGCCTTACTCCTCCCCTCCATTTATCGCAAGCGCGGCAGCAAAGGGAGACAATGCCACCGCCATTAGACTAAGTGCTGCTAGAAACAGCATTGCTGCGCTCCCCTGATCAGGGCCCCCGATGGGGGAAATCGCGCCCACACCGAAGATTAGTATGGGTACGCACAATGGCGCTATTAGGATTGGCGCCAGCAAACCGCCGCGCCGAATTGCCACGGTCACCGCAGCACCAAATCCACCAAAAGCGGCCAGAGCCGGTGTTCCAGCTAATAGTGACAGGAATGTCCGCCACCATGCGTCCAGCTCCATGGCCAGCAGAATAGCCAATACGGGCGACGCCACAATCAATGGCACAGCGCAGACCAACCAATAGCCAATTATTTTAGCCAGAATGATCGCCGACAGCGGCGTATCAGCCATACGATAGAGGGCCAGCGTGCCGTCTTCACGGTCTGCGCGGAACAGGCGATCAAGCCCTAGTAACATCGCCAAGAACGCTGCGATCCAGACAATCCCCGGCGCGATCCGCGCGAGCAATTCCTTATCAGGGCCAATGGCGAAGGGCACGATTGCCCCGGTAATGATGAAGAACAACAAGAGGGTGAGAACTTCCCCGCCCCCGGTCACCGCCAAACGAATCTCACGGCGTACAACGCTCCAAAATCCGCTCATGATTTCACTCCCAATTGGTAGACCCGTAGACCTTCAACCGGAATGTCATCATGCGTGGCGATCACGGCGCTGCCACCGCGCGCCAAATGTTGGCGCAAAAGCTCCGCCAGCAAAGCCTGCCCAACTGTATCGAGCGCCGCCGTTGGTTCGTCGAGGAACCATATCGGCCGTTCTGACACCAAAAGCCGGGCCAGAGCCAAACGCCGTTGCTGCCCCGCCGACAAATAGCCTGCGTCCAAACGCGCGGCTTGCGAGAGCCCCACAGCACCAAGCGCGTCTTCAATAGAAACGCCAGTCCGTCCGTTCAGGCCGGCCCAGAAACCGAGGGTCTCTGCGACACCGAGCCGCGCCCTCACCGCGTTTTTGTGACCGCAATAATGCGCCGCGGGCCCATCTTCGGGGTCATGTCCGACGAATTCTATCGTGCCATCGAGAGCTGGAATGAGCCCTGCGAGAGTCAACAATAGGGTCGATTTACCGACCCCGTTTGGCCCACGCAAAAGCAGGCCCTCGCCGGGAGAAACTTCAAGCCTATCAACATGTCCGAGCATGGATTCGCCACGCCCGAAGCAGAGATCGAGAGCCTTGATAAAAACTGAAAATTGGACTTGCCGATGCGTCATGGCCCCATCTCGTATTGAACCTCACGGATGACTGGCAAGGCCTAATCCTATTGACTATAACCCTTGAAGATTGGAGTCATTCCAGAAAACGCGGATTTTCTCCCGGCCCCACTTGCCTTGGAAAACCCGTTTCAGCAGCAAGAAGGGCGGAGCATCGTGTCAACCATAGACAGCTTCAAATCTAAATCGACGCTCACCGTCGGCGGAAAGACCTACACATATTATTCGATTGTTGAAGCAGAAAAGAACGGCCTTAAGGGCGTTTCCAAGCTTCCGAGCTCCATGAAGGTGGTGCTGGAAAACTTGCTGCGCTTCGAAGACAACCGCACGGTGAAGAAAGAAGACATTCAGGCGATTGCCGAATGGCTGGTCACCCGTACGTCTGAATATGAAATTCAATATCGCCCAGCCCGCGTGCTGATGCAGGATTTCACCGGCGTTCCGGCTGTTGTTGACCTTGCTGCGATGCGTGACGCGACGGCTAAGCTCGGCGCGAACCCGCAGAAGATCAATCCACTGGTTCCGGTCGACCTCGTGATCGACCACTCGGTGATGGTGGACAGCTTCGGCACCCCGCTGGCGTTCCAGCAGAACGTTGAGCTCGAATATGAGCGCAATGTTGAGCGCTATGAATTCTTGCGCTGGGGCCAGTCGGCCTTTGATAACTTCCGCGTGGTCCCGCCCGGCACCGGCATCTGTCACCAGGTGAACCTCGAATATTTGGCCCAGACCGTCTGGACCAAGACCGAAAACGGCGAAACCGTCGCTTACCCAGACACCCTCGTTGGCACCGACTCGCACACCACCATGGTCAATGGCATGGCTGTGCTTGGTTGGGGCGTTGGCGGCATTGAAGCTGAAGCGGCCATGCTCGGCCAGCCGATTTCCATGCTGATCCCGGAAGTCGTTGGCTTCAAGCTGACCGGCAAGATCAACGAAGGCATCACCGCGACCGACTTGGTGCTGACCGTCACCGAAATGCTCCGTAAGAAGGGCGTGGTTGGTAAGTTTGTTGAGTTCTACGGCCCGGGCCTTGATTACCTCAGCCTCGAAGATCAGGCGACCATCGCCAACATGGCTCCGGAATATGGCGCCACCTGCGGCTACTTCCCCGTCGATGCTGACACGCTAAAGTTCCTTGCCACCACTGGCCGTGACGCTGATCGCGTGGCGCTGGTTGAAGCCTATTCCAAGGCTCAGGGCATGTTCCGCACCACCGAGAGCGAAGACCCAGTCTTCACCTCGACGCTTGAGCTGGATCTGGCAACCGTTGTTCCGTCCCTGTCGGGCCCGAAGCGTCCGCAGGACCGCGTTGCGCTGAAGAACGTCACAACCGCGTTTGCCGACGCCCTGCCAGAACTATCCGGCGGCCGTATCGAACGCACCAAGCTGCCTGCAGACAAGCAGGAATCCCGCTTTGTTGACGAAGGCGCCAATGGCGTTGCCGACCTTCCGGAAGAAGCAGCGTTCCCGGTCAAGGGTTTTGACTACGGTATTTCTGACGGTTCGGTTGTGATTGCGGCTATCACCTCCTGCACCAACACCTCGAACCCTTCGGTTCTGGTCGCTGCGGGCCTTGTCGCACGTAAGGCTCGTGCACTTGGCCTGAACTCCAAGCCTTGGGTGAAAACTTCGCTCGCACCTGGCTCGCAGGTTGTGACCGACTATCTGACCGCTGCGGGCCTACAGGATGATCTTGACGCTATCGGGTTCAACCTCGTTGGCTATGGCTGCACCACCTGTATCGGCAACTCCGGCCCGCTGCCGCAGGCCATTTCCGATACCATCAACGAAAATAAGCTCGTTGCAGCTTCGGTTCTCTCGGGCAATCGTAACTTTGAAGGCCGTGTGAACCCAGACGTTCGCGCCAACTATCTGGCGTCCCCGCCACTGGTTGTTGCGTACGCTCTCTTGGGCACGCTCAACATCGACATCACCACCCAGCCACTCGGCACGGGAAAGAACGGCCAGCCGGTCTACCTCAAGGACATTTGGCCAACTAACCACGAGATCGCCGAAATCGTGCGCGAGCACGTTACTGCCGACATGTTCCGCAAGCGCTATTCCGACGTCTTCAAGGGCGACGAGCACTGGCAGGCAATCTCGGTTGAAGGTGGCGAAACCTACGGCTGGAACTCGGCGTCGACCTATGTTCAGAACCCTCCATACTTTGAAGGCCTGACCATGGAGCCAAAGCCGGTGACCGACGTGGTCTCGGCGCGCGTTCTCGCGCTCTTCCTCGACTCCATCACGACCGACCACATCTCCCCGGCTGGCTCGTTCAAGCCGAACACACCAGCCGGGAAGTACCTGACCGAACGTCAGGTGGCGCCAAAGGACTTCAACTCCTACGGCGCACGCCGTGGTAGCCACGACGTCATGATGCGCGGCACCTTCGCCAACATCCGCATCAAGAACCAGATGCTGGATGGCGTTGAAGGCGGCTTCACCCTCGGGCCTGATGGCTCACAGATGGCGATCTATGATGCTGCCATGGCCTATCAGGCTGCAGGCACACCGCTGGTCATCTTCGCTGGCAAGGAATACGGCACCGGCTCCTCGCGTGACTGGGCTGCTAAGGGCACCAATCTGCTTGGCGTAAAGGCCGTGATTGCACAGAGCTTTGAGCGTATTCACCGCTCGAACCTCGTCGGCATGGGCATTATTCCACTACAGTTCGCTGAAGGCGAAAGCTGGCAGACCCTTGGCCTTGATGGCACTGAAACCGTCGATATCGCCGGTGTCGAATCCATCGAGCCACGCGCCAATGTCACCATCAAGATCACGCGCGCCAATGGCGACGTGCTCAATGTCGTCACCCGTTGCCGCATCGATACCGCCAACGAGCTCGATTACTACAAGAACGGCGGCATCCTGCACTACGTGCTGCGCAGCCTCGTTGCTGCGTAAGCGGCACCAGACTGACAATTCTAGAAATGGCGGCCTTCTTGGCCGCCATTTTTTTATTCCGGCTCTGCAACAATTCAGTCCGCGAACGAAATCACCGCCATGTGACTAGGCAGGCCAGCGTCAGCACGCTTACATTAGGGCTATGAGGACGCCGAATAAACGCGCTGCAATTACTTTGCTCTTTGCTGCTTGGACCGCCATGGGCCCAGCCAACGGGGACCAATTCACCACCGACACCAAGGCCGTAGTCGAGCTATTTACCAGTCAGGGCTGTGCTCAATGCCCTCCTGCGGAGGCCCTACTCGCGGAGCTCGGCCAGCACAGCAACATCGTTACGCTGGCTTACCACGTCGACTATTGGGACTTTATGGGCTGGACCGATGATTTCGGCAGTCGCGAAAATTCCGACCGTCAACGCGCCTATAATAAGCGTTGGGGCGCATCGCGAATTTTTACCCCCCAAATGGTTATCAATGGCCACCAAGGGCTGGTCGGCTCGCGTGAGGATGAGGTGCGCCGCGCCATTGCATCGGCGCAGCTCAGCGTGCCAATCACTCTCGACAAGGCTGGCGACACGTTAAAAGTGGTAATCCCCCCAGAGCCTAGCGTCGACGATGCGAGTGTGTGGGCTGTGACCTATATCCCTTCGATCGTAACCCCAATTGGCGGGGGAGAGAACGAGGGGCAGTCCCTCCCATTCCACTATGTCGTCACGGACCGGGAGCATCTGGGGAACTGGACCTCAACAGAAGGCGCTGAGTTCGAAATTTCGCTCAGCTCCCTTTCTGCAGACGGGCTGGGTGTTGCCATTTTACTGCAAGACGATCGCAATGATTTGCCCGGCACGATCTTAGCTGCAGCGTCCTACAACCCGTAAAAAAAGACGCTCGCCTCCAGTGGAGACGAGCGTTGCGGACTTTGGGAGTCGCAGTAGGCTTGGTGACAGCCGATCAGGGGTTGGGGGCTGGTAAGACCGACCATCACCAATGGAGGCAATGATCAAATCATTGCTCGTCATTTTGGCAATGACAGGGACAAAAGATGACCGAATTGGGGTATTTGATCTCAACTTGATGTGAGCAGTCTTTCGGTCAATCATACAGCAAGATCGAACGTTGATTTGTTTTCGCCTTGAGGAGTTGCGACGAGGTGCAAGGCTCTACACCACCGCTGCCGACCCTATCATTGGTTCACACCAACGAAACGAGTGCGCTCCCAACGCGACGCATTGATCCCATCGTGGCTTTTGAAAAGCGCGAGTTGATGATCATCCTCAACGTCTACGGCAAGAAGGTCGGCGCTGGCGAATGGCGGGACTATGCCATGGACTTTCTCAAAGACCGGGCGCTGTTCTCCATTTATGCGCGCGTGTCCGAGCGCCCCCTTTTCGTCATCGAGAAGAACCCTAAGCTGCGCGCCAAACAAGGCCAGTATCTGGTGACCAATCAGGAAGGCCGCATCCTCAAACGCGGCCACGAGCTGCCGCAAGTTCTTCGGGTCCTTGATCCTGACTTGGTTCTGATCGGGTGAGCCTAATCATCCGGCCAGCGACTGTGGCAGACGCACCAGACATGAGCCGCGTTCTCATTTCCTCGATCACCCAACTGTGCACAGCCGATCACAGTGATGATGCTGAGGCGATCGCCGCCTGGACCCGCAATAAATCCCCGCTGGGGCTAGTTGAGATGCTTTCGAATGCCGAACTCAGCATGCTTGTCGCTGAGCGGGATGGCAGCGTTGTCGGGGTGAGTGCATTCAACCGAGATGGCCAAATTCAGCTCAACTATATAGCGCCTTCAGCGCGCGGATCGGGTGTCAGCAGCGCCTTGCTCGCGTATATGGAAGCAGAGCTTGTGACCCTTGGATACGCTATCGCGACGCTCGAAGCGACTGCCACCGCGCTTGCGTTTTACGAGCGGCGCGGATGGCATGTAAACGGACCGCAAGCCACGGGGCGCCGGGTCAACGGCTACCCCATGAGCAAGACACTTTCGTCCTCATCGCCCTACAGCGCCTTTTGCAAATGCACGATGTCGTGCCAACGGTCGAATTTGTACCCGACAGCACTGTAATAGCCGACGCGCTCAAAACCGAATTTTTCATGGATGCCGATGGAATTGGCCGTATCGGACGTGATCACGGCCAGCATCTGCTTAAAACCAAAAGCTTTGGACTGCGCCAACAACTCGGTCAGCATCAACTTTCCTAAGCCACGCCCCTTCTCGGCTGGATCGAGATAAATCGAATCCTCGCAGGTGAACCGATAGGCCGCGCGTGGGCGGTAGAAGCTGGCATAGGCATAACCGACAACACGCCCATCGCGTTCGGCAATAATGACCGGATGGCCAAGCTCGATGAGGGCCGCGTATTTTTGAGCGATCCCCGCTTCGTTTGGGGCCTCGGTATCAAAGGTGATGGCGGTGTTATCGACGTAGTGCTTGTAAATCCGAGTGATGGCGGGAACGTCGGACCAGGTGAAGGCACGCAGTGTGTAGTCGCTCATGAGATTGCGCCGAAAATGAAAAGGCCGCAGTCTTTTTAGACTGCGGCCTGATTTTTCGTCCAACCAATTCGCGTGATTTTACCAATCACACGACGGTTTCTGACTACTCGCGGTTGCCGAACAGGCGGAGCAGCATCATGAACAGGTTGATGAAGTCCATGTAGAGGCTCAGCGCGCCCATAATGGCGTTCTTTGCCATCACGTCTGCACCAAAGGATGCCGAGTAGCTTTCCTTGATCTTCTGGGTGTCATAGGCGGTCAGACCAGTGAAGATCAGTACACCAACCACCGAGATGATGAAGTCCATCATGCTCGACTGCATGAAGATGTTGACGATCGACGCGATGATGATGCCGATCAGGCCCATCATCAGGAAATTGCCCATGCCGGTCAGGTCACGCTTGGTTGTGTAACCATAAAGGCTCATCGCGCCGAAGGTGGCGGCGGTGATGAAGAACACCTTAGCGATCGAGGCGCCGGTATAAACGAGGAAGATCGACGACAGCGACAAGCCCATGATAGCGGCAAAGGCCCAGAACACGCCCTGAGCTGCCGGAACGGAAAGCTTGTTGATGCCGAAGCTCAGCACAAGCACAAAGCCGAGAGGCGCAAGCATGATCACCCAAGCCAGAGGGCTGGTGAATAGAAGTGCACCCCAGTTGGTCAGATACTGGCCATTACCAAGCTGAGCAACAGCGCTAGATGGGTCGGCGGTCACAGCAGCTTGTGACGCGAAAAACGCAACAAGACCAGTAATTACGAGGCCAAGGCCCATGTAATTATAGACCTTGAGCATGTAGCTGCGAAGGCCCTCATCGATGGCCAAGGCCGAGCCGGCCCGCGCACCGAGGGTCTGACGGTCATATTCAGCCATTCAGGTTTCCTTTCCCGATATCAATGCGATGCATTCATCGCAGAGGACAATTGGCATTGCCACTTGTAATGGAATATGGGGGCACGACTGGTTCCTGACAAGAACAAACGATCTTTTTGGCTCAGCGACTGGCCAGAAAATGCGTTTCTGCCTAGGGTAGACTGGTCTGACTGATCCTTGGCAGGGAGGTGTTAATGCCCCGGCTCTTTACTGGTATCGAAATACCACGCGACATCGGCTTTGCACTTTCACTCAAGCGCGGCGGCCTGCACGGAGCCAGATGGATAGAACCAAACGACTATCACATCACATTGCGCTTCATCGGTGACGTTGACGCCCCAACAGCCAACGACATCGTTGATAATCTTGAGCGCCTATCCAAGACTGTGCGTTTTGACCTTCGCTTGACTCAAATCGATAGTTTTGGTGGCGACAAGCCGCGCGCACTTTATGCGGCAGTCGAGCCCTCCGATGGGCTCAATCGACTGCAAGCTGCACACGAGCGCGTGATCCAGCAAGCCGGCATCGCCCCAGAAGGCCGCAAATTCGTACCGCATGTGACGCTGGCCAGACTGCGGGGTGCATCATCAGATGACGTAGCGCGTTTTCTCTCTGAGGCCCCGGTTTTCGAGCCTTTGCGCTTCACACCGACCCAGTTCGTTCTCTATTCCAGCCGTGATTCCGTTGGTGGGGGACCCTATGTTGTTGAGGAGAGTTTCCCGCTTTCGGCGCAGACGTAACAGCATCGCGCCATTAGCAATGCCTTAACCGTTCTATCGCAAACCAAAGCGTGAACTTGCGCTCACGCCCAATTGCCGCCGCGATTGCCTTTCATTTGATGTAAATACCCGGAAAGCGGACGGGTTTTGACACCTTGGTAACCATGTTCGGGCCATGCTGGGCGGGCAGCGACAGGTACGAACGACAGCAGAACAAGAGGAAGAATTGGCAATGACGAGGAAAACCGGTGGCCTGATGTTTGGGCTCGCGGTCGCAGCAGTCATGGCTCTCGCCCCGGCCGCACAGGCACAGCAGGCCACGGAACTGGGGACCTTCAACGCGTGGTCCGCCTTTACGGCGTCTGACCAGAGCGGCCAGCTTTGCTTCATTATTGGCGAGCCACAGTCGAGCGAACCAGCGGGCGCAAATCGCGATCCGATCAAGTTCATGATTGTCCATCGCAAGGGCATGGGATCGAAGAACGAGGTTCAGACGCAGATCGGCTATCCGTACAATTCCAGCGACGCGAAAGCTTCAGTGTCCATCGACGGTAAGACCTATGTGATGGCGGCTCGCGGCTCGACGGCATGGCTGGCTTCAGCAAGCGATGAGCCAGGCTTCGTTCAAGCGTTTAAGGCGGGTAGCAATATGACCGTGCGCGGCACCAGCCAGCGCGGCACCAATACGGTAGACACCTATTCGCTCTCCGGCGCTACCGCAGCGGTCAATGCGATCGACGCAGCCTGCAAGTAAAGGCTTGAAGCGCGGCTGTTTAACGCCATAACTGATAGCGGACCCTTTGGCCCGCTATCGCCATTTTATTCGTCAGAGAGCAGACTATCCATGATCCGTGTCCCCACCGTCCTGACGCTCACACTCGCGATCTCTTTGGCCGCTCTAGCGCCAGCACAGGCCCAATCTGCCCGTGTCCTTGGAGATTTCCGCGATTGGTCGAGCTTTGCGGCAGGTGATGGATCGACTAAAGTTTGCTTTGCCATGACCAAGCCGAAGTCCAGTGATCCGGCGAGCGCTGTATCGGGCGAAGCCTATCTCTACATCTCGAGCCGCCCAGGCGAAGATGTCACCAACGAGTTTAACGTCGTTGCGGGATACACTTTCCAAACAGGGTCTTCGGCGAGCGTTTCAATCGGCGGTCAGAATTTTGCGCTGTTTACGCAGGGCGACGCTGCTTGGCTGGATGACGCTGGTCAGGCCGCCAATTTGGCAGCCGCTATTCGCAGCGGCTCCAGTCTTTCTGTCACCGGGACCGCGGCTGACGGCACAAGCGTTATTCAGAACTATTCGCTCTCTGGCGCCACCGCGGCCCAGCAGGCCGTCGGCGCAGAGTGTTAAAACCTCTGTTGAGCCGATAATCTAGCTTCCCAGTTTATGCAGACCGGGTTCGCAGCAGCGTGACTTTGCGCTTTGCGTCCCCATATGCTATTGCCCAGCCACTTTCCCGCATTATCGAGCCCCGTTGCGCCCCATGACAATTGCGCTGAACCTTGACCATTCGACTGCCGTCCGCCCAGCTGTGGCGGCACGCCCGTCTCTGATCGGTCTCTCTAAAGCACAGTTGGCCGAGGCGCTGACGGCTGAAGGTATTGCGACCGACAAGGAAGCGCGCATGCGCTCAAGCCAGTTGTGGAACTGGCTTTACGTCAACGGCGTCACCGATTTTGACCGCATGACCAATGTGGCCAAGCCCGTCCGTCAGAAGCTTGCCGATACTTTTATTCTCGACCGTCCCGAGATCGCCTCCGAACAGGTCTCTACCGACGGCACTCGCAAGTGGCTGTTCCGCTTCCGCGATCCGGCGAACCCAAACTACCCCCCGGTTGAAGTCGAAACCGTCTACATCCCAGAATCTGACCGCGGCACGCTTTGCGTCTCGTCGCAGGTTGGCTGCACCCTCACCTGCTCCTTCTGCCACACTGGCACGCAGAAGCTGGTGCGCAACCTCACCGCTGGCGAAATCCTCGGGCAGATACTCATGGCCCGCGAGCGCCTTGGCGACTTCCCAGGCGGTTCGCGCCCTGATGACGGCGGCCTTGTGCCGGGCGGCGAAAGCCGCGCCATCACTAATATTGTGATGATGGGCATGGGCGAGCCGCTCTACAATTTCGACAATGTTAAGCAGGCGCTGCTGATCGCCTCGGCTGGCGATGGCATGTCCATCTCCAAGCGCCGCATCACGCTGTCGACCTCGGGCGTCGTGCCAAACATTGAGCGCACCGGCTCGGAAATCGACGTCATGCTCGCCATTTCGCTGCACGCGGTGCGCGATGATCTGCGCGACGTGCTGGTGCCGATCAATAAGAAGTGGCCGATCAAGGACCTGCTCGACGCCTGCCGCAACTACCCCGGTGTATCGAACGCCCGCCGCATCACCTTCGAATATGTGATGCTCGACGGCATCAATGACAGCGACGCTGAAGCAAAGGAGCTTGTGCGCCTACTCGCAGGCATTCCAGCGAAGATCAATTTGATCCCGTTCAACCCCTGGCCGGGTTCGAACTATGGCACATCGCCATCAAGCCGCATCGAGCGTTTCGCTGATATCGTCAACAAAGCAGGCTATGCCTCCCCTGTCCGCACCCCACGCGGTCGCGATATTTTCGCCGCCTGCGGCCAGCTCAAGTCCGAGAGCGAACGCCTGTCCAAGAAGGACCGCGATGCTCTTGCTGGCATCTACTAGAATTGAAGAGGCCTTCGGCGCGTAGCGTCGAACGCGCTATCCGGGCGGCGGAAGAAACCGCTGCCGCCCGCGCACTCTCTGACTGCCCCTTATGCGGTCGACCCATTCCCACAGACGCAAAATCCAGCCGCCATCATTTGACGCCGCGACTCAAGGGCGGGACGCATATGGGAACGGTTCACCTGCATCAGATTTGCCACAGCGCCATTCACGCCCGATTCTCGGAAAGCGAGATTGCTCAACACCTGAACGATGTTGAGCGCCTCAAAGCGGATCCCGAAATGGCAAAGTTTATTGTCTGGGTGCAAACCAAACCGCCAATGTTCCACGCTCCCACCCGTCAAACGCGAGCGCGACGCTAGCTATTCGCCGGCGATCCACTCCACGAGCCATTTACCTTGTCCATCCACGCCGAGCGTGTCGGCTAGAAACGGCAGCACGGCGCGCATTTCCTCTTCCAGCACATAGGGCGGGTTCACAACGATCATTCCCGTGCCATGGAGGCGCGGCGGCTCGGATGCTGGGCGAATGGTCATCTCAAGGCGCAAAATTTTCTTAATGCCGGTCGCCTTAAGCGCCTTCACGTAAGTGTCGACCTCTGAAACATCCTTGATCGGATACCAAAAAGCGTAGGTTCCGCCAGGCCAGCGCTTATACGCCTTGGCCAAGCCCTGCGCCATTCGGTTGAACTCGCCCTTTTCTTCAAATGGCGGATCGACCAGCACTAAGCCGCGATTCTCCTTCGGCGGCACATGGGTGCCCATTGCAGCCCAAGCGTCGAGATGGGTGACGCGGGTCTGAAAATCTCCGGCAAAGTTTTCGCGCAGCGATTCAGCATCCTTGGGATGCAACTCTAGCGCCATAAGCCGGTCCTGCTTGCGCAGCATATGCCGGGTGATGAAGGGTGAGCCGGGATAATACCGCAACTCTCCGCCTTCATTCTGAGCTTTCACCGCATCCAGATAGGGCGCCAGTATGTCGCCCACCGAAGGAGGGAGATCTCGCTCAACCAAGCGGGAAATCCCATCCTGCCACTCCCCCGTGCGCTCGGCTTGATCGCCATAGAGGTCATACATACCGATCCCTGCATGGGTATCGATCACGCGAAACGGCGCCTCCTTGCGCAAAAGGTAAGCCAGAATGCGGGTGAGAATTGTGTGTTTGACCACATCGGCAAAATTGCCGGCGTGAAAGGCGTGGCGATAGTTCATCTCGGTTCCGAAACCAAAAACCTATTTACGGCCTTCGGCGAAAAGAATGGTCGCGGCAAAACCAATGAAAACAGCCGCAAAGCTCCAGTTCAGAGCTTTTGAGACCCACTGATTATCACGCAGCGTCACAGTCAGCCACTCGGCAAACAGAACTGTGCCCACAACCACCGGAATAGACACGAGGATGAACTCCACACCGAGAAAGACCAGCTTTTGCGCCACCGCAGGATCTTCCGCCGAAACGAACTGAGGCAGGAAGGTCACGAAAAACAACGCCACCTTGGGGTTTGTAAGATTGATGGCAAGCCCTGTGAGATAGCTTTGAAAGAGACTTGGTTGCTTACCGCCTTCCCGCGAGACCAACAGGCCACCGCCCGACCGAACAGCTTGAATAGCGAGCCAAACCAGATAGAGCGCGCCCACTATTTTAAGCACCCAGAAGGCCGTCGGTGCGGCAACAATAAGCACTGAGATCCCGAAGGCTACGAGCATGGTGTGCACGGCAATGCCGGTGCTTGTCCCGAGCACTGCGGCGAAACCATGAGACCTGCCAAAATTCATCGTCCGCGACACAAACAGCGCCATATCGGGGCCGGGCGTAATCGCCAAAACGAAGCCGGCCAGTGCGAAAGTTAAAATAACGGAGAGGTCTGGAATAAAGCTGGGCATCGGAACAATCTCAATAGATGGTGACAACCATCGCACCAATGGCATTGCCTGACTAGCGCATCCGCTTCAGCACGCATCTGTGTACGATGCAATTTTGTTCGGGTGTCCATGTGATCAACAGACCAAAGCTTGTATGGACCCCTCGCTGAAGCGCCTAACGACCGAGCTAACATCCAAGACAGAAAGTAAAATGTAGAGCATAATATTCTGCAGCCCCGGACTAAACAGGAAAAACCCCACAGCTCGACACGACCAGCGGCCGAATACATCTCCACTTAATTGCCCGTTAAGTGGCGACAGCTATTTTTTCACACGCCCATAAGGGCATAGGGGGAACTAATGGCTTCGAAGACTGCTTCGCGAGTAAGCGACATTGCCGAAGCTTTGCTGCTTGACGCAGCTCTCGAAAACATTCCCTACGGGTTTTGTGTTTGGTCCTCACAATTCAAGCTCGAGATGTGGAACGAGCAGTACCGTAGCCTATATGGTTTTTCACCTGACGCACTACATCGCGGAATGACACTTGAGGATGTGGTGCACATCTCCTCACGTCTGGGAAACCACCCAGGGCAGAGCGCAGAAGCGTTCTACGAAAGCTACACGAGTGAGTTGTTGTCCAACCGATCGGGCACCCGTCACAAAAACCGCGAGACCCTTAGCTCTGGCCGCACCATTCAGACCGCCCATGTTTACTCCCCCAAACTCGGTTGGGTCGTTACCCATGAGGATATCAGCGACGAAATCGCCAGCTTAGCGTCGCAGAACAAGCGAAAACTGGAGCTTGAACGCCAAAACATTCGCCTTGATGCCGCGGTGAACAATATTTCTATCGGACTCTCGATGATGGACGCCAGAGGGCGACTGATCATCTGCAACGAACCTTATGCGCGCATCTATAATCTGCCCGTTGAGCTCCTCAAACCAGGCACCCAGCTTGAAGACATTCTGAGCCACCTCTTCGACATCGGCATGAGCTCAGGTAACACCCGTGAGGAGTATATTTCCTGGCGACGTGAAGTGATTGCACGGCGTGAATACGGCAAAACTGTCCACGAGCTGAATGGCCGCATCATCTTGATGCAGCACCATCCCATGAAGGACGGTGGCTTTGTCACGACACATGAAGACGTCACCGAGCAACGCAAAGCTGAAGCGCGCATTCAACACCTCGCACGTCATGATGCGCTGACGGACCTGCCCAACCGGATCGAATTTCTCGATCAGATGAAAAGGACCGAGGCCGATCTCCAACGCGGCGAGATGGCCGCGGTTCTATACATCGACCTCGATAATTTCAAAGTGGTAAACGACACGCTTGGCCACGCCGTGGGCGATGAGGTGATCAAACAGGCCGCCGTACGGCTGTGGGGAACAACACGAGAAACCGATATTCTCGCGCGCCTCGGTGGCGATGAGTTCGCGCTGCTCCTCCGTCCACTCGACAGCGCAGACACAGCGGCCCGCGTTGCAGAGCGTATTGTTAAGGCCTTAAGCGCACCGATGAACATTGCGGGACAGCTGATCGAAATCGGCGCATCGGTCGGCATATCTGTGGGCCCAAACGATGGAACCGCCACCGATCAACTGGTCAAGAACGCCGACTTGGCGCTCTACAAGGCCAAAAGTGAAGGGCGCTCGACCTATCGTTTCTTTGAAACCGGCATGGACGCCGATTTGCAACAGCGCCGGTCGATTGAGGCAGGCTTGCGCATGGCCATGCAGCGCAATGAATTGCGCCTAATGTTTCAACCCTTGTTTGGGCTAGCCGAAAACCGGGTCACCTGCGTCGAAGCTCTTCTGCGCTGGGACCACGATGATCGCACAGTGTCACCGGCAGAATTTGTACCCGTTGCTGAAGACACAGGATTGATTGTCCCTATAGGGCAATGGGTATTGGAGCAGGCCTGCCGCACCGCGGCCACCTGGCCGCTAAATGTGCGTGTAGCCGTCAACCTCTCCCCGGTGCAGTTTCGGCACAAGGATCTGGTTGCCCACGTTAAGCACGCACTCGAAAAATCCACGCTGTCGCCCGAGCGGCTAGAGCTGGAAATCACAGAAAGCTTGCTTCTCAACGACAGCGAAATCACCATGCGGGCGCTTCACGAGCTGCGCTCCATGGGCGTGCGCATTTCGATGGACGACTTTGGCACGGGGTATTCCTCGCTCAGCTATTTGCGGAGCTTCCCGTTCGACAAAATAAAAATTGACCGCTCGTTCATGGCGGACCTAACAAGCCGGCTCGACAGCCAGGCCATTATTGCAGCGGTTATCGGACTTGGTCGGGCCTTGGGGATGGAGACCACGGCGGAAGGTATCGAGACCGAGGAGCAGTTATCATTGGTCCGACAGCAAGGGGTATCCGAAGTGCAGGGCTTCCTGTTCTCTCCGCCCCTACCGGCCCAATCGCTGGCCAGTCTGCTTCTCTCGCAAGATATCCGCCCCTCGAACTTTCAGACAAACTGAGCATTGTTGCCTTCACCGCCCCCAGCTGACGCAACCCACTAGACCGTGCTCATGACTATTCTCATTCGCCCAGCGCGGATTTCGGACCGCATAGAGATCGCCAAACTCCATATAGAAGTCGGCGCGAGCACCTATAGGGGAATAATGAGCGACCACTATTTGGATGTCGTTCGCCCTAAGGAGAAGGCCCAGCTTTGGATCAACCGCCTAGCCGAAGGCGTGCAGACATCTAACTTTACACTGCTGGTCGCAGATAATGGCGATGAGCTGGTCGGCTTCATTTTCTTCGAACTTGAGCTCGAACAGGACCACGGCACATATCTCCACCACCTCTATATCGCTCCAAACTATCAGGGACGTGGGTTGGGGCTTTCCTTGCTAGTTGATGGAATTGCAGCGCTGCCGCAGGACCACCAAGCCGTTCCAATTCACTTGGTCGCGCTTGCGGCAAACACCCGCGCGATTGCATTTTATGAGAAGCTGAACGGCAGAGTAATCGAGAAAACAGCGCGCCCCCAGGACGATGGCCCCGATGTGGCGTTAGCGCGCTATCAATGGAAGAGTGCCGCCGCACTCGCCCAAGCCGCACTCGATCGGTCGAAAATCTGAGTTTTTGACGAGACACGGACACTTTTCAGCAAATGCGGGCAGCGGCTATGCATTTTGCAACCTTGTGAAAATGCGTCTTTTGCTATATTCAGCGCGCGACCCTGCCGGACCCGATCTCATTGGACCGGCACATTCATACTGCATGGTTTGTCCTTGCCAGCTCGCCGGATCGCTTCGGTGGGGCTGTTTTGCGGATCATGCCAATTGAGGCTGACCCACATATGAAATTGCGCAATATCGCGATTATTGCTCACGTTGACCACGGCAAGACGACCCTGATCGACGTTCTCCTGAAGCAGTCTGGTGTTTTCCGCGAAAACGAACGCGTTGAAGAACGCGCTATGGACAGCAACGACATCGAGCGCGAACGCGGCATTACCATTCTGGCGAAGGTCACCTCGCTCGTCTGGAATGACACTCGCATCAACATCGTTGACACCCCAGGCCACGCCGACTTCGGCGGCGAAGTAGAACGCATTCTGTCCATGGTGGACGGCGTGGTACTGCTCGTTGACGCGGCTGAAGGCCCAATGCCACAGACCAAGTTCGTACTTGGTAAGGCACTTGCACAGGGCCTGCGCCCGATCGTTGCCATCAACAAGATCGACAAGTCTGACGAACGTCACCTTGAAGTTCTCGAAGAAATCTTCGATCTGTTCATCGCGCTGGACGCGACCCCAGAACAGCTCGACTTCCCGGTTCTCTACGGTGCAGCCAAGCTCGGCTGGATGGCTAATGAACCCGACGGTGCACGCGAAAGCCTCGCACCGCTTCTCGACAAGGTAATCGAACACGTTCCAGAGCCGACCGTTGAAGAAGGTCAGTTCCGCATGCTCGTGACCACTATCGAGCGCAACCCCTTCCTCGGCCGTATTCTGTCGGGCCGCGTATATTCCGGTTCGGTCAAGGCCGGCGATCCAATCCACGCGCTCAACCGCGATGGCAAGATCGTTGAAAAGGGTCGTGTATCCAAGGTTCTCGCTTTCCGCGGCCTTGAGCGCAATCCAATCGATGAAGGTGTTGCAGGCGACATCGTCTCGATCGCAGGTCTTGAGACAACCACTGTAGCCGACACGATTTCGGTCCCACAGATTCTCACCCCACTGGCCGCAAAGCCGATCGATCCTCCAACCCTGTCGGTAACGTTCCGCATCAACGACGGCCCGCTGGCCGGCCGTGAAGGCGACAAGGTTCAGTCCCGCGTGATCCGCGAACGCCTGATGCGTGAAGCTGAAGGTAACGTCGCGATCCGTGTTACTCCAGGCGAGGACAACGACAGCTTTGACGTTGCTGGCCGTGGCGAATTGCAGCTTGCGGTTCTGATCGAAAACATGCGCCGCGAAGGCTTCGAGTTGACCATTGGTCGCCCGAAGGTTCTCTTCAAGGAAGAAAACGGCCAGAAGCTTGAGCCGATTGAAGAAGTCATCATCGACGTTGATGACGAGCACACTGGCGCAGTCGTCCAGAAGCTGACCGAACGCAAGGGTGAACTCACCGACATGCGTCCGTCCGGCGTTGGCCGTACCCGTATCATCCTGCTGGTTCCGACCCGCTCGCTGATCGGCTACCAGGCTGAACTTCTGTCCGACACACGCGGCACGGCAATCTTCAACCGCCTGTTCCACTCCTTCGTTCCGTTCAAGGGCGAACTGCCAACCCGTCGTACCGGCGTTCTGATTTCGAACGGTACCGGCCAGTCGGTTGCCTTTGCTCTGTGGAATCTGGAAGATCGTGGCCCGATCATGATCGACGCTGGCGTCGACATCTATGAAGGCATGATCGTTGGCGAACACAGCCGCGAAAACGACCTTGAAGTGAACGCGCTCAAGGGCAAGCAGCTTACCAACATCCGTACGACCTCGAAGGACGAAGCCGTTCGTCTGACGACCCCGAAAAAGCTGACGCTCGAACAGTCCCTCGGCTACATCGCCGACGACGAGTATGTGGAAGTGACCCCGAAGTCGATCCGCCTGCGCAAGATCTGGCTGGATCCGAACGATCGTAAGCGTATGAGCCGCGCTTCTAAGGTTAGCTAATCCCCTTAGCGAACACATAAGAAAATCCCCGCTTCGGCGGGGATTTTTGTTTTTATAGGTCTGGCATCATCCTGCTCCGCCGCGCGGAGAAAACCTAAGGTCCTCACGCTGGCCATACGTGCGCATCTAAAACATTTCTTGAGGTCTACCCTATACTCGGATGAAAAGGGTCGCGAGCCGACACCCGCAGAGTAAGGACGAAAAGAGCATGACTGACTGGATCATCCAGACCATTTCCGAGCTGGGTTATCTCGGCATATTTCTCGTCATGTTGGCCGAATCCATCTTCCCGCCCATTCCCTCTGAGCTGATCATTCCCTTTGCTGGATTTGCCGCCGCCAATGGTGACCTCAGCCTCGCCGGCGTGCTGATCACTGCTACTGTTGGCGCAGTCGTGGGCATGCTGCCATGGTACTTCGCTGGGCGCCTATTTGGTCTCAACCGGGTGCGCTGGATGGCCGATAAGTTCGGTCGTCTCATGGCCTTTAATGCCGATGAAATCGACATCGCCGTGGTCTGGTTCAAGCGTTATGGCCCGATCATCGTGCTGTTTGGGCGTCTTATCCCGCTTATCCGCACGCTGATCTCCATTCCTGCAGGCCTATCACGCATGCCGTTGTGGATCTTCCTCTTGGCCTCCACCATCGGCTCACTCATCTGGAACACGTTCCTCACACTCGCCGGGTACATTTTGCACGAACACTACGAAGCCATTGAGGTATTTCTCGACCCGCTGAGCTACATCGTCTTGGCCGTCGTGGTCGTGCTCTATATTTTCCGCGTCGTCACCTGGAAGCCCAGCACTAACGCAAAATGAAATTGCATTCTGCAATGAATTTGCATTCCGCAACGCATGAAATACCGGTTCTAGAGTCATATAAATTCGACATTAATCTTTAGCGCAGGTTTTCGGGCAATCCGTAGTTTGGCACGTTTCCTGCAACATTTGAGATGTCCGGGATTTTTGTTTTGCGTACCGGTTCGTCAGTCATTAGGGGTTCTGTGTCGATGTCGCGGCCCAGAACCCCATGATCTTTTTATCTTGTCGCATCCATTCTGCCGCAAACGCGGCCAAATCCCTTGCGACAGCGCGCGGCACAACCTAGATAAAGCGCACCTATCAGGAGCAAGACATGCTAGCGCTACTTAGCGTCATCAACATTGTGCTCGACCTCTACAAATGGGTCATGCTTGCCATGATCATCATGAGCTGGTTGATCTCATTTAACGTCATCAATACGCGCAACCAGTTCGTTTATTCGGTCTGGCAGGTGCTTAACCAGCTCACAGAGCCCGTTCTGCGCCCGATCCGCCGCCTACTACCCAACATGAACGGCCTCGACCTATCGCCTTTGGTCGTGTTCCTGCTGATCATGTTCATCCAGCAATTCATCGGCATGTATGTCGTG
This sequence comes from Devosia sp. MC532, assembly GCF_016461625.1. NCBI lineage: Bacteria > Pseudomonadati > Pseudomonadota > Alphaproteobacteria > Hyphomicrobiales > Devosiaceae > Devosia > Devosia sp. MC532. The sequence goes on from NZ_JAEMNZ010000013.1 coordinate 81,730, forward strand.
AACTGGGTTATCGCCGCTGGCCTCTAATTTCTATTCGGTGACCGCTACCGGCGTCACCCTACACCTCCGCGTCACGCCCAATGCCGGGCGCGACGCCATTGATGGCCCCGAGACGCGCGGCGACGGCAGCTGCTATCTCCGGCTTCGCGTCAGCGCCGTCCCCGACAAGGGCAAGGCCAATGCTGCAGTTATCGCTCTCCTCGCTAAAAACTAAACCTGACCAAGTCAGCGATCAAACTTGTGTGCGGTGACACGGCGCGTTTCAAGACCTTAGCCATTGCTGCGACGCCACAGTCATATCTAAAGCGCTAGAAACACTCACAAAGTAACTTTGCGCCAAAGACGTCCACATCACCATTGCCTAACTTCACAATAAAGTTAATCCTTGTTGCGGAAGGGGCTCTATTTCGTATGGAAGTGAACGAGGCAAAGACCTCGCCTCCATGTTGAGTCCCTGGAGGAAACATCGAGGGACTATCAATGGGTCTAGCACTTTGGCTGATCGTTATTAGCGGCGGTCTTTCTATTATTTATGGCGTTGTAACTACACAGAATTTGCTCAAAGCCGACGCGGGCTCAGCGCGTATGCAGGAAATTTCTGCGGCGGTTCGAGAAGGCGCTTCCGCCTATCTCAAGCGTCAATACACGACGATTGCTATCGTCGGTGCAGTCATCCTGATTGCTGCTTGGCTCTTGCTTGGCCCTTATGCCGCTATCGGTTTTCTGATTGGGGCTGTGCTGTCCGGGGCGGCTGGATTCATCGGTATGAATGTATCCGTTCGTGCCAACGTGCGTGTTGCCCAGGCTGCTATAGGCTCCCTGAGCAAAGGCCTTGATCTGGCATTCAAATCGGGTGCTGTAACCGGCATGTTGGTGGCAGGTCTGGGCCTTCTCGGTGTCACCCTCTATTTCATGGTCCTCACCGGCCTCGGCTTCGAGCCGACCAGCCGTACCGTCATTGATGCCCTCGTGGCCCTCAGCTTTGGCGCTTCGCTTATTTCGATCTTCGCTCGTCTCGGCGGCGGTATCTTCACCAAGGGTGCTGACGTTGGCGGTGACATGGTGGGTAAAGTCGAAGCAGGCATTCCCGAAGATGATCCACGTAACCCCGCGACCATTGCTGATAACGTCGGCGACAATGTTGGCGACTGCGCGGGCATGGCGGCTGATCTCTTTGAAACCTATGTGGTGACCATCGTTGCCACCATGGTCCTTGCGGCCATCATCCTGCCGGAGCAGTTCAAACTCATCGGCATGATTCTGCCCCTTGCGATTGGCGGCGCTTGCGTCGTCACCTCCATCATCGGCACTTATTTCGTCAAACTCGGGTCCGATAACAATATTATGGGGGCCCTTTATAAGGGCGTTATCGCCTCTGGCGTGTTCTCCCTGATTGCACTACTGCCTGTTCTCTGGCTCATGTTTGGCGATCTTAACGCGGCCATCGACGTGCAGGGCAAGACCTTTACTCCTTGGAGCCTGTTCTGGTGCGGCGCCACCGGCCTTGTAATTACCGGGCTGATTATCGTCATCACCGAATATTACACCGGCACCAACCGCCGTCCTGTCAATTCTATCGCCGAAGCTTCGGTCACCGGCCACGGCACCAATGTCATTCAGGGCCTAGCAGTGTCGTTGGAATCAACCGCGCTACCCGCTCTGGTCATCATTGCAGGCATTATCGTAACCTATTCGCTTGCGGGTCTTTTCGGTATCGCCATTGCAGTCTCCACCATGCTGGCTCTAGCCGGTATCATTGTCGCACTCGACGCCTTTGGCCCGGTCACCGACAATGCTGGCGGTATTGCTGAAATGGCCGGTCTCGATGCCTCGGTCCGTCACAATACCGACGCTCTCGATGCCGTCGGCAATACCACCAAGGCCGTCACCAAGGGCTATGCCATTGGCTCGGCTGGTTTGGGCGCACTTGTGCTCTTTGCCGCTTATACCGAAGACCTCAAACACTACTATACCGATCTCGACGTCAGTTTCGATCTGGCCAATCCCTATGTCGTAGTCGGCCTGCTCTTTGGCGGATTGCTGCCCTTCCTCTTTGGCGGGATGTCCATGACTGCAGTCGGCCGAGCAGCGCAGTCCGTTGTGGTAGAGGTTCGCCGCCAATTCAAAGCAGATCCAGGCATTATGGCGGGCACCTCAAAGCCGGATTACGCCCGGGCCGTCGATATGCTGACAAAGGCCGCGATCAAGGAGATGATTATCCCCTCTTTGCTTCCCGTCCTTTCGCCAATCTTTGTCTATGTCGTCATCAATGCAATTGCCGGACAGGCCAATGCCTTCTCCGCACTTGGCGCCATGTTGATGGGCGTCATTGTCACCGGCCTCTTCGTCGCTATTTCCATGACCGCCGGTGGTGGTGCTTGGGACAATGCCAAGAAGAGTTTTGAAGACGGGTTCACCGACAGCCACGGCGTTAAACATTACAAGGGCTCCGACGCCCATAAGGCCTCAGTCACCGGCGATACCGTCGGCGACCCCTACAAGGACACGGCAGGCCCTGCCGTTAATCCGATGATCAAGATCACCAACATCGTTGCCCTACTTCTCTTGGCGGTCCTCGCCAACATGGGCCTGTAACCCTCAATCGACGCTCGGACGGTCCACAAAACCGTCCGAGCAAACGACTCGACTAAAATTTACCGCTATTAGCTACCCACTGTAATGCCTTCTCATCGTGCATAGAAGGCCGCCACCTCAATGAGGAGGGCTTCCCAGACTGGCACGGCCGCACTTATGGAACTCGCAAGTTGCGGTGAACCACGGGAAACCCCCAACCGCGAATCTGGTACTCTTTTGAGAGATCGGTAGAACCTCTTTTCACCTCTCCCTCAGGGAAGAGGGTGCCCTCTTGGGCGAAGTGAAGATGCAAACGACTTTCCCCTATTCTGAGCCTATCATGCACAACACACACGGCTTTGCCTCCCTATCCCTTCCGAGGAGGGATTTAGGGTGCGGGGAGTTTTGGCCGGGATCGCCGCTTCTTCACCTCTCCCTTCGGGGGAGAGTTCGGCCCTCTAGGGCCGGGTGAGGTGGCTTATTGCGTGCCCGCAGCTCCAACCCAGCACACCGTTCTAGTCCCTCCCCCAGTTACGGGGGAGGTGAGGTGGGGGCAGTTGTACGGAGCTTAGAAACGCAAAAAGCCCCGCTGGTGAGCGGGGCTTTTTGTATTTGGTTTTGATGATCGTGAAGAGATTTTATGTTTTTGGCAGACCTTGCAGTGACCTACTCTCCCAAGTCTTGAGACTTAGTACCATTGGCGCGGAGGAATTTGACGGTCGAGTTCGGGATGGGATCGGGTCTTGGGCTCCTCGCAAGAACCAC
>NZ_JAEMNZ010000014.1:0-73538 GCF_016461625.1 Devosia sp. MC532
GTGGTTCTTGCGAGGAGCCCAAGACCCGATCCCATCCCGAACTCGACCGTCAAATTCCTCCGCGCCAATGGTACTAAGTCTCAAGACTTGGGAGAGTAGGTCACTGCAAGGTCTGCCAAAAACATAAATTCTCTCTACGATCATCTAAACCAAATACAAAAAGCCCCGCCCAAAGCGGGGCTTTTTGTGTTTCTAAGCTCCGCGCAATTGCCCCCACCTAACCTCCCCATAACCGGGGTAGGGACTGGAACGGTGTGCTGGGTTGGAGCTGCATGCCCGAAACAAGGCCCCCTCACCCGGCCCAAAAGGGCCGACCTCTCCCCGAGGGGCGAGGTAAGCAGGAGCCGAGCGTTATCCCTCAGTCTACCCCCACCCTCAATCCCTCCCCGCAAGGGGGAGGGAGGCAGAGCGGTTTGTGCTGCGGGATAAGTTGCATTAAGGCCTGGCTACGCCAGAGGACCGTCCTAGCTGTGCGAAGAGGTCAGAACTCTACGCCAACGGAGGAGGTGGGATGCGACTTGGGTGCTGCGTCGGACAAGGGAAAAGCCCCGCGCAACAGTGTACGCGGAGCTGAATTTTAGGCCTTTAGGGGCAGTCCCAGGGCGATCAGTTCGGACCGCAATTGGGCAGGGTCCTTGAAATGGATGCCCTTCATGCCAAACTTGCGTGCGGCAACAATATTGGGTTCGCTATCGTCGATGAAAACGCAGCTGTTTGGGGCCAGAGCATAGCGATCGCAGAAGGTGCGGTAGATGCGCGGATCGGGTTTGACCAGTCTTTCGAGCCCAGAGACGACAACGCCATCGAATTTTTCGAGGAACGGCCATTCACCCAAGCAGGTCATCCACTTCTCCCAAGAGAAGTTAGTAATGGCGAAGGTTGGGACGTCCTGTTCAATCAGCTCGTTGTGGATGTCGATAGTACCCTGAATGAAGGGACCAAAGGTCTCTTTCCAGCGCGTGTCAAAGGCTTGAATTTCGCGCCAGTATTTTGGAAAGCGAGTAACGAGCTTGGCAACGCCTTCAGAATATTTTTCGCCGGCGTCGAACTCCAAGTTCCAATCGCTGGTGCAGATCGTCTCGTGGAACCACTGCGCGTCTTCTTCAGTCTCAAAGAGCTTGCGGAACAGGTACATAGGGTTCCAGTCGACGAATACGCCGCCCAGATCGAATACGGGAATAATGTGGTCGTCCATGATCGCTTAGCTTTAAGGTATGGTCCCTGCTTCTGCCATGCAGTGTTGCATTGGGCAAGCAAGGCTATGGAGAGACGATCACACCCGTGGTGGTGCGGGGGATGTGATAGCTGGTGCGGTGCAGTTGCACCGCTTGGTCGATAACGACAGCGAAGCTTGGGCTGTATTCATAACTGGTTTCAGCGACGATGACCACGCGGCCAAGAGCGATATCCGTCATCTCTTGCGGTAGTGATATTGTAAAACCCTCTGCGGGCACGATTTGGCCGTCGCTATACTGCTTAGACCATTTGACCACAGCCTCTCCGTCCGCTGACACTTCAACGCCGGCAATTGTCTGAACGACCGTGGTGCTGTCGTAGGGATGCATAATGCCACTGGCCGCCTGGAAATAGTCTTCCAAAGTCCCCTGAGAGAGCGTGCCATTGGTACGCGCTACAAGATCACCGAGAGCACTGGCCGCAGTTTGGACTTTGCGGTCCAAGATGATGAGCGTGCTGCCCTCGACTGAGCCCAGATAGAGGACGAGCATGATCGGCATCGCGAGCGCAAACTCAACAGCGGCAACGCCGTTCTCGTTCGATAAGGTTTTGGCGACGAGAGAGCGGAGTTTGGAGCGCGCGCGCATCAGAAGGGCTCGTTCATAAAGACGAACGTCGAGCCAATGAGGCGCGTCCCATCCGCTAGGTTAGCGATGCTCAAAGGGCCAAGGGGGATCGGAACGGGATAGCGGAAGTAGGCTTGTACCATGACAACGCTGGACGCCCCTCCTGGGGCCCAAGTTTCTGGCGTGGTCCAATCGCACTCGGCTGGGCAGGTGATGTCGACGGGTATTGTTGGAGCGGTGCTTTTAAAGGTCTGGATCGTATCGACGCGCAGATGCATGTCCTGACAATCGCCGAAGAGACCATAGAGGCGGTCGCATATGCGTTTCTTGTATTCGTCCGTGCTCTGTTTTCGCGCTTCTCCAATGCGCACATAGCGCGAGGCGTCGATGACCGCGCTTTCAAGGACTTGGCTGGATATGAAGACCAGAGAGGTTTGTAAGATGGCAGCGATAAGCCCAAAGAAAGGAAACGCCAGCAGAGCAAACTCCACGGCGGTCGCGCCCCGCGTGTCGTGGAGTGCCGCATAGACTAGCTTGCGCCGTGAGCTGGCTCGCACCATTGAAGGGATGTCCTGAATTTGTCCCTGAGCAGAGTAGACTGCAGAACGCTAACGAGCCTTTCTGCATATTTGCGCAAATTTGATGAAAACGAGACCGTTCAATTGGCCGCTGATTGGATCAACTGCGCGGAGGCCAGTGCCTGTCCGGAGAAATTGGCATCGTCTCCCATCATGACGACAGGTTGACACACCGGGGCGCAGGACAGGCTGGTGCGATTGAGGCCCTGATAAACTGTCATCACCCCGGCCTGCAATTGCGTGACCTCTACAAGCGTGTCCGCAATCGGTTCGCCCATGGCGTCCAAAATGATGAGATTGGTTTGGCCGTAGCTTTTACCGGTGAGAACCAAAGTTTGAGGATCTTGGATCGTCACGTCTGCAACGCCGGGGTTGCCAACGATGACCGTCGCGGCTGGTGCATTGATGCGCAGAACGCGCGCCATATTTGCTTGTACAGTAATGGGTGAGCCGTCTTGGGCCATGATTGGGAATGGAATGCTCACGGCAATGATAAGCAGAGTAGTTGCGAGTGTGCGGGGCATTCCACCAAATCCTGAAGTTACTGTGGTCAGAGTGAATCTGGGCGAGAATGGTAAATACAAGGCAAATTTGTGGGCAATTTTATATTTCAGATATCGAATGGGGAGCGGTTCGCGGTGTTGTATGGAATTTTGCCATCCGAAAATTGTTCTGATTTCATCGATTGATGTGCGGTGTTGGTGAAAAACACGGCGATTGTGTTAACCAGAAAAACACCAAGACTACATGAGTACATTCGTAAGTTGTTGCTACCTAATGAGGATTAACTCTCTTTCAACTTGGTATGGGTAGTTTGTAGTCATGTTCAACCTGTGCTCGTCCCGTTGTGGAGAGCACGCCATGATCGCCGATGAGGAGCTTGGGTATGAAGATTTTTGCACGTTTTGCTAAGGACGAGTCCGGCGCAACCGCTATTGAATACGGCCTGATTGCGGCGCTTGTGGCCGTAGGGATCATTGCCGGTGCTTCCTTGCTTGGGAACAACCTGGGTGCGCTGTTTAACAATATTGGCGGAAAGCTAAACGTTACGGTTGGCTAAACTTCAGCGGTTCTAAGGATTAAAGGGGAGGTTCGCCTCCCTTTTTCTTTTTGTCGGGGTAAGTTCTAATTGTCTTACTTTGGAATTTTTTACTTTCCAGCGTTGATGTTTTTTGCAGCTATTTCGGATCTGTTCACAATGCGGATCCCCAATTGGCTGGTGTTGGGCGTTGGGCTTGCATTCTTCCCCGCTGCGATCATCGCCCAAATGCCCTGGGAGGCGATTGGCATACATGTGCTGTGCGCCTTTGCGGTCTTGGTCGTGGCCTTTGGTCTATTTGCTCTCAATGTGATTGGTGGTGGTGATGCCAAGTTTGCCGCCGCCACTGTACTTTGGTTGGGCGCCGGACAAGTGCTGCCATATCTGGTTTACGCTAGTGTATTTGGTGGCGTCCTAACGATACTAATATTGCTCTTAAGATCGCTCCCGCTGGAGGTGTGGATCACTCGGTTTGAATGGCTGAGTCGATTGCATAACCGGAAGAATGGGGTGCCTTATGGTATTGCATTGGCAATTGCCGCAGTTTTTGTTTACCCCGAAACTTTGATCTACAATCTCTTGGTCCAAAGCTAAAATTGATCAATATCTTTCTGGACTTGGCATAGTTGAAGCGTGTTCGTTTGGTTGTGATATAGAGGTGCGATTTTGAAGTATCTCAGATTGTTAACCTTAGTAATCAAGGCCTGATTAACCAAGTCTTGACCCTTTTATTTCATGGTCTACAAAGGAAGCTGGCCTTAGCCCGCTGAGCCTTTGGGGGGGTCATGAGACCGGCGCGTATCATTCTCATTGCTGTCGCGTTGATTGCCGGTGGCCTCGCCGCCATCTTGGTTACCCGCGGCGGCAGCACACCTGAGCCGTCTGCGCCTCAGGCAGTTGCCACTCAAATTGTTCCTGAAGCGAAGGTGCAGGTGCTTGTGGCAAGCCGTGGGATCGGCGTGGGTGAACGCCTGCTCGCCGAGAGCACCCAATGGCAGGATTGGCCTGAACAGGCGCTGCGGCCCGAGTTTGTGACCTTGACAGCCATGCCAGAGGCACAGACGGAACTCATCGGTGCAATCGCGCGGTTTGAACTCTTCCCGGGTGAGCCCATTCGCGAAGCCAAATTGGTTCGATCTGATAGCGGTTATCTGTCGGCTGTACTGGCACCGGGAAAGCGCGGCGTTTCGGTGGCGGTCTCTCCTGTGTCGAGCGCCGGCGGCTTTGTCGTGCCGAATGATCATGTCGACGTTGTGCTCACCACCCCGACCGACCTTGGGCAACAATCTGAACTGATCCTTTCCGATGTTCGCGTTTTGGCTATTGGCACGCGCCTTGGCGAGATGGGGCAGTCTGGGGGCAGTGAAGACCCAAATAACACCACTCCGCCCACGACCTTCGTGTCAGACACTATTGCTACCTTAGAGCTGGACCCGGGACAGGCGGAAACGCTGATAAATTCCTCGACCCGCGGCCAGTTAAGCCTGACCCTAAGATCGGTCGCTGACTTTAATCGGGCCGATGAGCAACGCTTTGGATCCAACCAGCCTGTTCGCCTGATCCGTTACGGGCGCGAACAGAGCGTTGTAACCAGTGCGGGGCAAGTGGCGCCCGTCCCTGCTGGCACCGCTTATGACTCCGCCAGCCTGCCAGAGGTTCAAACTGGTCCCGCCGCTCCGCAAGTTTTGCCGCAGTGAGAGTTCGAGAGTGATGAAAACGGCCAACACAAATCGATCATTGTCCGGTAGAGCGGCGACACTGGCCTTCGGGCTGGGTGTCGCGATGTTGTCGGCAACGGCCCTGTCGCCTGCTCAAGCGCAGTCACAGGCGCAGATTGCCATTCAACCCAGCGCCTATGGCGCCGTCCGCCCGTTGAGCATAGAACGCAACAAATCTCTGATCGTCGATTTACCTGCTGGTGTGGCAGAGGTCGTGGTCTCGCAGCCCGAGATTGCTGCCGCGATTATGCGCACCAGAACCAGAGCGATTGTTCAGGGCATGTCCTCGGGCAAGACCAATATCTTCTTCCTTGATGATGCCGGACGGACCATCCAGGTGCTCGATATTGCGATCAACGAGGCGGAGTCGGCGGTTGGAGCTGCGCTTCAAACCGCGCTGGCGCGTGTCTTGCCACACTCCAATATTCGCGTGGAATCCGTTCCCGGTCTCGATGGGTCCAGCCGTGTCGTCCTGACGGGCAACGTCCGCTCGGGTGAAGATCGTGAACGGGCCACCGCTGTTGCCACTCAATTCGCTGGATCTGCGGATAACGTCGCCAATATCTTGGACGTGGCGGGAGCCCAGCAGGTGATGCTGCAGGTCACCGTTTCCGAAGTGAAGCGCGATGTGGCCAAGCAATTCGGCATAAACTTTGGTGCTGCCTTCAATGTTGGAACGGCCAACCTCCTGCAATTCGCAACCACTCTGGTGGATAGTGAAAGCCCATATGGATTGAATGCAAGGTTCTCTGACAATGGTAATTCGGTCTTAGGCGTTATCCGGGCGCTTGAGGATAAGGGGGCGCTCAGGGTTCTGGCGCAGCCGACACTGACAGCCATTTCAGGCGAAGAAGCCAAGTTCCTCGCTGGTGGCGAACTTCCGTATTACTCCTATGATCCAGCGGAGGGTGGCGACGGCGGCGAAGGCAACAGATTGCAGCGGACCGTCGTATTTAAGCCTTATGGTGTCGAGCTCTCGTTCGAGCCTGTGGTGAAATCGAATGGGGTGATCGGGCTCAAGGTCGATACTTCGGTGTCTGAACCGCAAGCGGATTTCTCGCTCACCAAGCGGCAAGCCTCCACCTCGGTTGAGCTGCCGAGCGGCATGACGCTCGCCATCGGCGGCCTTCTGCAAGAGAGCACCAGCCAGAACATCAAACAGTTCCCGCTCTTGGGTGATATTCCTATCCTCGGCGCGCTGTTCCGGTCCCGCGAGTTCCAGACGCAACAGACCGAATTGGTGATCTTGGTTACCCCTTACCTCGTCAACGCGGCTCCCGCAGGCACTCTTGCGGTGCCGACCGACAAGTTCGCCATGAGCGGCGATGCAGAGGCGATCTTCCTCGGGCGTATTGAACATCAATACGGGGTCGGATCGACGGGTGAGTTCCGAGGCGGTTTCAGCGGCAATGTTGGCTTCGTTCTCGATTGAGTTGGATTGAGGAGCAGTGCGTATGAGTTTCCTGACGCCGGATAAAGCAAAGACTGAAGAGGTGGCGGCAGAGATCGCAACTGGCGCTCGGCTCGTGCCGCGCATCACTGTCCAGGCATTTTGCGAGAACACGCAGACAGCACAGCTTGTCGAAGCCGTTCTACAAGATCGACGCATGTCTAAAGTCGCGCTGACCACACACAACGGTGGCGTTGAAGGGGCGATAGAGACTTACAAGTCGAACCCGACGCCAAACTTGATCATCGTGGAATCGACCCTTACCCCTGGCGCGATCGTTGCGGCACTGGGGCGGCTGTCTGAGGTGTGTGACGCGGCAACACGAGTCATCGTACTCGGGCATGTCAACGACGTGCTCTTGTATCGTGAGCTGATCCGCAACGGCATTTCGGAATATGTGGTTCTGCCGGCTAGCCCACAGGAACTGGTCGCGGCCATTACCGAGATCTATGTTGCAGAGGGCGCGGCGCCCATCGGGCGAACGATTGGCTTTGTTTCCGCCAAGGGCGGGGCCGGGAGTTCAACTGTCGCGCATAACGTCGCTTGGGCAATCGCCTCCTCGCTCCGTCAGGATTGCCTCGTTATCGATATGGATTTGCCGTTTGGCACGGCAGGGCTGAACTTCAACCAAGATCCGCCCCATGGTTTGGGTGATGCGATGTTGGCGAGCCAAAAGGTCGATCAAACCATGCTTGATCGCCTGATGAGCAAGGCGGCCAACCACATCAGCCTGCTCGCTTCTCCAGCATCGCTTGATCAGACGTGGGATTTTGGCGAACGCGACTTCGAGCAGGTCATCGAGATCTGCCAGAAATCGGTACCCGTGATCATCTTGGATATTCCGCATGTGTGGAATAGCTGGACACGGCAGACATTGGCTTCGGTTGATGAAGTTGTGGTCGTGGCCGAGCCCGATCTGGCCAATTTGCGCAACGCTAAGAATTTGTCTGATGCGATCAAGATCATGCGCCCAACCGAGGCAGCACCCAAGTTGGTGATGAACAAAGTTGGCATACCGAAGCGTCCGGAGATCAATCCGAACGAGTTCGCGACGTCGGTGGAATGTTCGCTGATCGGGCAGATCGGCTTTGATGCACATCTGTTTGGTACAGCGGCGAACAATGGCCAGATGATCGCTGAAGTACAAGCATCCAACAAGATCAACGACATCTACCGTAGCATTGGCTTTCAGGTGACTGGTCGCGCAGTGGGGCAGGCAGCGGGGAAGGGCGGGTCACTGCTCAACCTATCCACCCTGTTCAAAAAGCGCGCCTAAGTCAGGCTTCGGCGTTAGGAAGTATGAGATATGTTTGGCAAGCGAACGACATTTGGCGGCAATACGCCCGGAGTTTCTGAGCTCCCGCGTCCAATCGCCAGCCCGCCACCGGGAGCGGTGTCGTCCCCTGCGCAACGCCGCCAGCCTGACGCAGACAGCTCTGCCAGTCGTGCGAAGAGTACGGACGACGTTCTCGACGTCAAAGCACAGGCTGAAAACCCGCGAGCCAAGGAATATTTCTCGACCAAGTCAGCGATCTTTAATGCGCTGATTGACTCGATTGACCTGAGCCAGTTGGCGACGATGGAGAGCCAGTCGGCGCGCGAGGAAATTCGCGACATCGTCTCCGAAATCATTGCGCTGAAATCCATCGCGATGTCGATTGCCGAGCAGGAAGATCTGCTTGAAGACATTTGCAACGACGTGCTGGGTTACGGCCCGCTCGAGCCGCTGCTCGCACGCGATGACATTGCCGATATCATGGTGAACGGCTCGCAGCGCTGTTACATCGAAGTCGGCGGCAAGGTCCGGCTGACAAACGTGCGCTTCCGCGATGATGCGCATTTGATGAATGTCTGCCAGCGTATCGTGTCGCAGGTCGGTCGCCGTGTCGATGAAGGCTCGCCAATTTGCGACGCGCGTTTGCCTGACGGATCACGTGTGAACGTTATTGCGCCGCCTCTTGCCATTGACGGCGCGGCGCTGACCATTCGTAAATTCAAGAAGGACAAGCTGACGCTTCAGCAGCTCGTCAAATACGGCTCGATATCGTCTGAAGGCGCGGAAGTGCTGCGCATTCTGGGCAGGGTGCGCGCTAATATCTTGATTTCAGGCGGCACGGGTTCGGGCAAGACGACGCTGCTCAACTGCTTGACAGCGTTCATCGAAAAAGACGAGCGGGTCATCACCTGCGAAGACTCTGCAGAATTGCAGCTCCAGCAGCCACACGTTGTTCGCCTTGAAACGCGCCCCCCAAACTTGGAGGGGGAAGGCGAGATCACTATGCGTGATCTTATCAAGAATTGTCTGCGTATGCGCCCTGAACGCATCATCGTGGGCGAAGTGCGCGGTCCGGAATCATTCGATCTCCTGCAAGCAATGAACACGGGCCACGATGGCTCTATGGGCACTCTGCACGCCAACTCGCCGAGAGAGGCGCTTTCGCGGTTGGAATCGATGATCACCATGGGCGGCTACTCGCTGCCGAGCCGCACCATTCGCGAAATGATCGTGTCTTCGATCGACGTGATCGTTCAGGCCGCGCGACTACGCGATGGTTCGCGCCGCATCACCCACATTACCGAAGTGCTGGGCATGGAAGGGGATGTGATCGTGACACAGGATATCTTCACCTATGACATCATGGGTGAAGATGCGAACGGCATGCTCCTCGGGCGTCACCATTCGACCGGAATTACCAAGCCTCAATTCACGGAACGCGCGCGCTACTTCAACGAAGAGGCCAACTTGGTGGAAGCCTTGGAGGCGTCCAATATTGAGCACCGCGAAATGGCGAGTAAGTAAAATATGACCACAAGCTTACTGCTCATCATTTTGTTCGTTGTTGCTGCCGGCGCAGTGGCCTTGGCGTTTGTCCCCGCGGCAGCGGGTGGCCAGCGCGCAAAGCAGCGCCTCAAGGTCTATCAAGGTGATGTCTCCATCAATCGGCGCGTTGCCGGGGAGAGCCGTGTCCGCGACAATCGGCGTAAAACGGTGCAGCAGGCGCTCAAGGCGCAGCAGGATGAGCTCAAAGCCAACCGTCGCTTGACCATTCCCGCCATGTTGTTTCAGGCGGGAATGACCACGACACCCGCTGCCTATATTCGCAACTCGATTATCTTCGGTGTTGTTCTTTTTGGGCTTTTGGTGGTGGCGCAGGTGCCGTTTTATTTTGCGGCCATCATTGCTGCCGCGGGTGGGTATCTGGGCCCGCGCTTTTACGTCATGCGTAAGCGCCGCAAGTATCAAGATCGGTTCTTGGACGAATTACCCAATGCCATTGAAGCGATTGTCCGTGGCGTTAAAACGGGTCTGCCGCTCAATGATACGGTGCGTGTTGTCGCCAAGGACACCAAGGAACCAGTTCGCTCTGAGTTTGGCCGCATCTTGGATCAGCAGGCTTTCGGCTTTTCGATGCAAGAGTCTATTCAGATATTGTTGGAGCGCGTGCCTCTGCCTGAGGTGAACTTCTTCGTTGTGGTTATCACCGTGCAGCAACAGTCTGGCGGTAACCTTTCAGAAGCCCTGAGCAATCTGGCGCGTGTTCTGCGCAACCGCAAAAAGATGAAAGCCAAGGTCAAGGCAATGTCGTCCGAAGCTAAGGCATCGGCGGCGATTATCGGCGCACTACCCATTGTTGTGGCCGTTCTGATCTCCGTTGTGTCACCAGCCTATCTGGCCCCACTTTTCACGACACCCGTTGGCAATGTGTGTTTGGCCGTTGCTGTGTTCATGCTGAGTGCTGGCGTTTTTGTCATGCACCGCATGGTTCAGTTCGAGATCTAGGGGGTAGCCGTGGATATCATTGGGCTGGTAACGCAACGCGAGTTTTTGATTGCGGCGCTCGCTGCCATCTCGGCGACGGCTGCCGTGTTCACCTTTGGGTCCAGTCTTTTGGTCAAGCAAGAGCTCAAAGGACGTATTCAGCGCGTAGCGTTGGAGCGCGAGAAAATGCGCGCCCAGGAGATGTCACGCTTGCGTGGGAGCTCTGCGGCAATTGCCGACCGAAGTTCAATCCGTCGCGATGACAATACCAAGGCCTATATGCGCAAGGCCGTCGATAGGTTCGATCTGCGGAAAGCCTTCCAGGACGAAAATACGCTCGACCAGCTGTCCATGGCTGGACTGCGTGGTCCGGCCGAGTTGACCAAATATCTCTTCGTGCGGTTCACGACACCGGTTGCCGTATTGCTGTTTGCGATCTTCTACTTAGTCGTCGTAGCGCCTGGTGATCGACCCATGTATCTGAGCCTCGCCTACTCCGTTGCGATTGGGGTCGTCGGCGCCTACTTGCCAGTGCTATTGTTGAAAAACAAAATCCAGAAGCGCCAAGCCTCTATCCGTCGCGCATGGCCAGATGTGTTGGACTTGATGCTGTTGTGCGTTGAGGCTGGCATGTCCATGGAGCACGCCATAAAGCGCGTTGCCAAGGAAATCGGCGGTCAGTCACCGCAGCTTGCCGAAGAACTGACGCTGACCAATGCCGAGCTATCATTTCTGGAAGATCGCTCACGCGCCTATGAAAACCTCGGCCGACGCACAGGGCTCGACAACGTTAAGGCGGTCATGACCGCACTTATTCAGGCCGATCGCTATGGCACCTCTGTAGGTCAGGCTTTGCGTGTCATGGCTGAAGAAGGGCGTGAAGCGCGTATGATGGAAGCGGAGAAGAAGGCAGCCGCATTGCCGCCGAAACTAACCGTGCCGCTCATCCTCTTCCTGCTGCCCGTATTGTTTATCGTGGTTCTGTCGCCAGCAATGATCAAAGTCTTCTCAGGCAGCGTCGCAAGCACGGTCGGCGGCGGCTAATCGAGGGCCTTAATCCTTGAGCAGGTCCCAACGGTTTTGCTGGGTCAGCAGCGCTCTGATGTAAGCCATGTTGGATTCCACTTGATCAGGCGGAAGCTCGGCGGCGTAGATTTTGCGCGCCTCATCAAAGCGTCCCTGTAGGCCGAAAACCAATGCCAGGTTTTGACGGGTCTGTGTCGATGCCCCTTGCATGCTGACGGCTTTGCGCAGGTGCTGCTCGGCCAGGCTCAGTTCATTGGTCATCGCATAGGATAGGCCAAGATTGGTTTCGATCGAGGCTTCGTTCGGTGCAAGAGCTGCGGCCTGCGTGTAAATGCGCCGGGCTTCGCTGTTCCGCCCCATCTGATCCAAGGTCGCGCCTTTGACCAACAGTGCGCTCCAATCTGGAGCGTCCGGACGCAGAACATTGTCTATGACGTTGAGAGATTGCTCAAACCGGCCCGCAGCCGTCAGAGCCTTGGCATAGGCAATGGAAATCGGAACGTCCTTGGGGTGTGCGGCAAGGGGCGCCTCTAAGGCCGCCATGGCCTGTTCCGGCTGGCCTATTGCGCGCAGATGGGTGGCGTATTGAATTGTATTGTTGCGGTCGCGCGGGTTGGACTTATAGCGCGCAGTCAGTTGCTCAAGCGTCGGTTGTTTTTGACTGGCCGCAAATGGCCCTGTGCCCGAACCATTGTAATTTCTCGTACTGGTACAGCCCGATAGCGTCACAGCCGTCAACCCAACAGCCAGAACACAATGAACCCAAAATCTATCGTATTTCACCCGAGGCATGGTTTCCTCCGGGACATGATCCCTTGTTTGGCAATAGATCATTAACCCTAATATTGGGTTAAACCTATAATGTTGCTATCAATTGCAAGGGGTCGGGTAGGTTTGTTTTCGTGCTCGATCATTCTGTTCTTGCGCAACGCGTTTGTTTTCCCCGTTAGGGATCCGATAGGCCATTTTTGTTCGGGAATTAGGCACTTCGCGCCGTTGCCAGAAAACTATTTCCGGAGTTGGATGGTGCCAGAACCCCGTTCGGGGCTAGAACACGCCAAAATAATCTGGAGAGTCTGATGGCCAAGACTTCGGCTACACCGGTCATTGCAATTGTTGACGGCGCTTTGGATGATGCCGCGCTTACCGATGTCCAACGCAAATGGGCGCAGGCGCATGGTTTCTCCGGCCAGACCGGCAAACTGCTGGCAGTTCCCGATGCGCATGGCGATATCACCGCATGGCTTTTGGGCATGGGTCCGAGCGAAAGTCTCAATCCATTTACGCTTGGTCTGGCTGGAAGCAATCTGCCCGAGGGCACTTATGCGCTGGAAGGGCAGTATGGCGACGCCACACAGGCAGCTACAGCGTTTAAGCTGGGTGCTTATCGCTTTGATCGGTATCGCGACGCCAAACCGAGCCCACAGCTAGAGATGCCCGAAGGTGCAGATGCTGATGAGGTTGATTTCCTCTCCCAAGGTGCTTTCCTCGCTCGCGACCTCATCAATACGCCCGCCAATGATCTTGGCCCGGATGCCTTGGACCAAGCCATTCGGGATTTCGCGCGTCGCAATGGCATGAAGGTTTCGGCCATTGTGGGTGATGACTTGCTGGGCGCAAATCTGCCACTCATCCATGCCGTGGGTCGGGCGAACGCTCAGGCGCCACGCTTGCTTGACCTAAGCTGGGGCGACGAAAGTCATCCTAAGGTGACGCTGGTGGGTAAGGGCGTCACCTTTGATACGGGTGGTCTGGATATTAAGCCTGCTGCTGGCATGTTGATGATGAAAAAGGATATGGGCGGCGCTGCCAATATTCTTGGCCTTGCCCATGCCGTGGTGAATGCGGAACTCCCAGTGCGCCTCCGCGTGTTGATCCCGATCGTCGAAAATTCGATCGCTGGCAATTCGTTTAGACCTGGAGACGTTATCCGCTCGCGGGCCGGGCTGACTGTTGAGATTGGCAATACCGACGCGGAAGGTCGTTTGATCTTGGCCGACGCATTGGCATTGGCGGATGAGGAAGCGCCTGATCTTCTCGTCGACATGGCAACGTTGACTGGGGCTGCGCGCATAGCGCTCGGACCAGAACTGCCGGCGACCTATAGCTCTGATCCTAGCCTTGCCTATGCCATGGCGAACCTTGGACCGAAGGTCGAGGACCCCGTGTGGCCGCTGCCGCTGTGGGCGAACTATGGAAGCCAGCTCAACTCCAAAATTGCCGATATGAACAATACTGGTGCGGGAGGATTTGGCGGGTCGATTATCGCCGCACTGTTCCTGCAGCGTTTCGTCAAAAACGCCGGCGCGTGGGTGCATATGGACATTTTTGCTTGGGCACCGGAATTGCGTCCGGCGCGCCCGGTCGGGGCAACTGACCAAGGCATTCGCGTGCTCTATGCACTGTTGAAGCAGCGCTACGGGGCTTAACGCCCCGTAGTTTAGTTGGTGATCAGGTCGATACCTGTGGTTTCTTCGATGGCGGCATCGGCAATCTCGGTGCCTGCCTTCGGGAACAGGAGTGGCGCCATAGCAAAGCCCACCACGACCAAGGCAACCATGCCAATCCCTGCCCACTTCTTGTGTTTCTCGATGAACTCGCCAGCGATTGGGCCGAAGAAATAGAAGAGACCGCATGGCACGAAGTAGCGCAGTCCGCGACCAATGATGCCGTAGATCACAAAGGTCCAGAGATCGAGACCGGCCACGCCACTGGTGATGGTGATGACCTTATATGGAATCGGAGACAGCGCTCCGATCAGGATCATCAGGGGGCCGTTGTCATTAAAGCTTTGACGCAGCGCGCCAAAGCCATCGGCGGCGCCGTAGAAATCGATAATGGCGCGGCCAATGCTATCAAACAGGAAATAGCCAATCGCATAGCCTGCAAGGCCTCCAGCAACGGAAGCGACCGTGCAAATAGCGGCGAGACGCCAGGCGCGCAGACGATCTGCAATGATCATTGGGGCCAGCATAATCTCTGGGAATACTGGAATAATCATCGCTTCGAGGAAGCACAGTGCTGCCAGAATGGGTTCTGCAAATCGGTGTTTGGTCGCCGTTTTAAGGCGATCATAAAAACTCACTTTGGCTGCAGTTTCGGACATTGAGCCTCCAAGAAATTGTTGTGACTATGCTGACCGTTAATAGAAAAAAGCGCTAGTACAAAAATGGGATCAGTACCCACGTTTGCGGTCGACGACGTTTCGGAGGGGCAGCCCGTTCCGATGGTCGTTTATCATCTGCGTAAAATAGCGAACCCCACTCCGTTCATCTGAGATCGCAGCGATGTGAGGTGTGATGTAGCAGTTTGGCGCGTCCCACAGAGCGCTTTGCTCTGGCAAGGGCTCGACTTCAAAGACGTCGAGGCTCGCTGCACCCAGAACTCCAGATTGTAACGCGTTCACAATATCGGCCTCGCGCTGATGCCCACCACGCGCCGCGTTGACAATGGCTGGGCCGCCCTGCAGCGTGCCCTTGCGGAGCTTGCTGAAGGTCTCGGCGTTGAGAATGCCGGTCGTTTCAGGGGTGAGGGGCAGTAGATTGACCAGAATGTCGGTATTGGCCAGGAAGGCGTCAAACTGCTCAGCGCCGACATAGCTCTCGACGCCCTCGATGTGCTTTGCTGACCGGCTCCAGCTTGAAACCTTAAAGCCGAGCGGAAGCAGGCGCTTGGCGGCGTCTTGTCCGAGCACACCCATGCCCATAATGCCCACGTGTGTTTCGTGGGCGGCAGGCGGATAATACTGTGCCCAGCGCCGCGCTTGTTGATCGGCGGCGAAACGGCTGAACTGCCGGTGATGCATGGTGACATGGGCAACGACATAATCGCTCATGCGCTGACTGAGGTCGTTGTCGACAAAGCGCACGATGGGGGCGTCAGGCAAATCAGGATGCTTGAGCAGCGCATCGACGCCAGCGCCGAGGGAGAGGACGGCGCGAAGTTCGGTTAGACCTTCGAAAGCGTCGGCCTTGGGCTTCCAAACGAAGATGTAGTGCACCTCCTTGGGGTTGAAATCATCCCCGCGGCGCACAACTGGATAATCGCCTAGCGCTGTTTGAAACGCCTTGGCCCAGCTTGCTTCATCAACGTCCGATAGGTGTAGCAGCAGCATTCCATGTCTCCCTCAAAACACAAAAAAGCCGCGCCTTGTTGAGGGCGCGGCTTCAAAGATTCTAGCTCAGTCGCAATCTTAGTTGCTGGTAGCAGGCGCCTGCTCAGCAGGAGTGCCTTCAACCTGAGTTTCTGTCTCAGTGGTAGTCGGGGTTTCGACAACCGGAGCAGCTTCAACAACTGGTGCGTCTTCAGCAGCAGGGGCAACAACTTCAGCAGGCGTTGCGGTGCCTTCAGTTGCTGGCGCAACTTCGGCCGCTGGTGCTTCTTCAGCCACTGGTGCGGCTTCTTCTGCGGCTGGCGCAGGGTCCGCAGCAGGAGCAGCTTCTTCAGCGCCGCCTTCAGCAACTGGGAATGGAGCTGGATTTGCAGACAGGGTCTGCAGGTATGCCATGATGTCAGCGCGTTCTTCAGCGGACTTTACGCCAGCGAAAGCCATCTTGGTGCCTGGAGCGTAGCCCTTCGGGTTCGCCAAGAACGCATCCATGTTCTCATAGGACCAGACCAGGCCATCGTTATGATGCTGGGTCATGATGTCCGAATAGGCGAAGCCGTCGGCATGTGCCTGTGGACCACCCATGATGTCATAGAGGTATGGGCCCTGCTTGTTTGGTTCGCCTTCAGCGAAGTTATGGCAAGACTGGCACTTGCGAACCGCGGTCGCGCCACGGTCAGCCGAAGCGCTGGCCAGCAGAACAGCGACTGGAACAGCCTGTTCAACTTCGCCGCCAGCCGCAGCATCGGCAACTTCTGGTTCGGGCAGGTTGTAGCCTGGCCCGTTGTTTTCGATCGGTGCATACACGGACTCGGCAAGGAAGCCGACTGCCATGATGAACAACAGGGTGCCGAGGACGGCGCCGAAAATCTTGTTTAGCTCAAACGAATTCATTTGGTCTCTCTGCCGGTCCATCCCCGGGGACAATTCCGGGCCAGCCCATTAGATACTCCATTTTGGAGAATCTGCCTCAACGGCCAGCCCAACGCGCGCGGAACATAGTATCAAGACCTGCTGCCGTGCAACAGGCCAATCCTTTGGTGCGACAATTCCCCCACGCAGAGGAAGGTTGCACGCATCTCTATACTGTCATTGACACACTCAAGCCTCCGCGTCAAAACCGCCCGGCCTGCCAATTAAACGGATATCCCCATGACAAAGAAGATTGCCTTCCAAGGCGAAAATGGCGCCTTCAGCCACGCTGCGTCGGCTAATTTCTTTCCAGGAGAGGAATATCTGGGCTGTGTGACCTTCGAGGACACGCTCAATGCGGTCCAATCCGGCAAGGCAGATTATGCTGTCGTTCCGGTTGAAAACTCACTTTATGGCCGTATTACCGACATTCACCACCTGCTTCCGCTCAGTGGTCTGCACATTATTGGTGAGACCTATCTGCGCATTGAGATGAACCTGTTGGGCGTGCGCGGGTCCACCCTTGCTGACGTGAAAGCCGTTCAGTCGCTCTCCGTTGCGCTTGGTCAGTGCCGCAAATTTATTTCTGACCATGGCTTCCGCACGATTAATGCGGTCGATACGGCGGGCTCTGCACGCGAGATTGCGCAAAAGGGCGATAAGTCTGTGGCCGCTATTGCTTCGCGTTTTGCCGCCGAGACCTATGGTCTGGATGTGATCGCGAGCAATATCGAGGACGCGGAACACAACACGACGCGCTTCCTCGTGCTGTCGCCGACTGAAAAGCTGGCGTCGAACGAAGGCAAGGTGAAGACCACCTTTATCTTCCGTGTGCGCAACGTACCGGCGGCCCTCTATAAGGCCATGGGTGGATTTGCCACCAATGGCGTCAACATGACCAAGCTCGAGAGCTATATGGTCGGTGGGAATTTCCAGGCGACCCAGTTCTATGCCGACATCGAAGGCCATCCAGATGATCCTTCGGTTCAGCTCGCCCTTGAAGAACTCAACTTCTTTACCGACAAGTTCCGCATCTTGGGCGTCTATCCACAGGCTGAGCCGCGCTAAGTCGCGCTCTCCTGATTTGTCTTTGAAAATCCCCGCGTTTGCGGGGATTTTTGTTTCAATAAGGACGTCACGGGCTGGTATTGCCGTTGACACCTTCTTCCCCCCGGCTAATGGTCCCCATCAGAATTTCTTTAGGAGCCGCTATGTCGTTCGAAACGCTCGCCCAGACCATCGACGCCGCCTTTGACAACCGCGCCGAAATCAATTCGTCCACTAAAGGCGACGTTCGTGACGCGGTTGAAACTGCGCTGAACCTGCTCGACAGCGGTCAGGCCCGCGTTGCTGAGAAGGTCAACGGCGAGTGGGTCGTCAATCAGTGGCTGAAGCGCGCTGTACTGCTTTCCTTCCGTCTCAACGACAACGCCCCAATCTCCGGTGGCGCCAATGGCTCGACCTATTGGGACAAGGTTCCGACCAAGTTTGAAGGCTGGGACGAAAGCATGTGGCGCGCGTCGGGCTTCCGCGCTGTGCCGGGTGCCGTTGTTCGTCGTTCCGCACACATCGCGAAGAACGTAATTCTGATGCCGTCCTTCGTCA
Source organism: Devosia sp. MC532 (assembly GCF_016461625.1). Lineage (NCBI taxonomy): Bacteria > Pseudomonadati > Pseudomonadota > Alphaproteobacteria > Hyphomicrobiales > Devosiaceae > Devosia > Devosia sp. MC532. The sequence continues at coordinate 17,999 of NZ_JAEMNZ010000014.1, forward strand.
ACCTCGGCGCTTTCGTGGATGAAGGCACCATGGTCGATACATGGGCAACCGTTGGGTCCTGCGCGCAGATCGGTAAGAACGTTCACCTCTCCGGTGGCGTTGGTATCGGTGGCGTGCTGGAGCCGCTGCAGGCTGGCCCGACCATCATCGAAGACAATTGCTTTATCGGCGCGCGCTCGGAAGTCGTTGAAGGCGTGATCGTTGGTGAAGGCTCGGTCATTTCGATGGGCGTCTTCATCGGTCAGTCGACCAAGATCGTTGATCGCGCCACCGGCGAAATCCACATCGGCAAGGTTCCTCCTTACTCCGTAGTGGTTTCCGGCTCCATGCCAGGCAAGCCATTCCCAGATGGCACCCCAGGCCCGAACCTTTACTGCGCGGTTATCGTCAAGACCGTTGACGCTCAGACCCGTTCCAAGACCGGCATCAACGAGCTGCTGCGCGACTAATCCGCGATCAAATTTGGGGCGCTGGCGGAGTTTTCGTCGGCGTCCTATCCTCACCTGTCGGATCGATTCCGATGTGGAGGGGAAATATGGACAGTTTGAAGTCCTTGCTGTTGACCACAGACGGGCGCATTTCGCGCAAACAGTGGTGGATCGGCGTATTGTGCCTGTTCGTTGTCTCGATTGTCGCATCATTAGTTTTGGGAATTTTGGCTGGAGGCAACACCACTGCCGTGGCCTGGTTCGCTGTGCTGATCAATCTTGCCTTGCTCTACCCGACTTATTGCATTGGCCTAAAACGCCGTCACGATCGCAATAACGACGGGAAAGATGTTCTCATTCTTCTCGGGGGCAGCGTCGTCATCAATCTTTTGCAAGCCAGCGCCATTGGAGCGACCGCCATCACAGAAAATGGGCTGACCTATATGGTCCCCCCAATGTGGATGAGTGTCCTCGTTCTCGTTTTTGCGGTTTTTGCGATCTACATGTTCATCCAGCTCGGTTTTCTAAAGGGCTCCCACGGCACCAATAATTATGGCGCTGATCCGGTGAATGCTGCAGCGTGAAATAGCGTCTGGCATTGTCAAATCTCGAAGTGGTCGGTACCCATTGGGTATGACCACTTCTTACGCCCAATCGCTTCTTCATGCCCTCGTGTCCTGCCCTTCGGTAACGCCGACAGAAGCAGGCGTTCTTGATTTGCTGGACGCTGAGCTGACCAAGCTCGGCTTCACGGTAACGCGCCTCAAATTTGAGGGCGACGGCTCCTATCCCGTCGACAATATTTTTGCGACGCGCGGTACGGCTGGCCGGACATTGCTTTTTGGTGGTCACACCGATGTGGTGCCGCCGGGCGATTTGGCTTTCTGGACCTCTGATCCATTTGTGCCCCGCCTTGCCGAGGGCAAAATGTTTGGCCGTGGCACTGCGGATATGAAGTCCGGTGTTGCAGCCTTTGTTGCTGCTTGCGCGACAATCCCGGCGGATGCGGGGATCATCCAGCTCGCCATTACCAATGACGAAGAAGCCGACAGCATCAACGGCACCGAGAAGATTTGCCGCTGGATGGCGGATAACGGTCACCGCTTCGATTTCGCCATTGTCGGTGAGCCGAGCTCCACCGAAACCTTGGGCGATAGCATCAAGATCGGTCGTCGCGGCTCGTTCTCGGGCAAGATCACCGTCACCGGCACGCAGGGCCACGTTGCCTATCCGCATAAGGCCAACAATCCGCTGCCGGTGCTGGCCGCTGTGACGACTGCCATTTCAGCAACCAAGCTCGATGAGGCGACGGAGCACTTCCCGGCTTCGAACCTCGAAGTAACGACAATCGACGTCGGCAACCCGACATCCAATGTCATTCCGATGAGCGGCTCGCTCCGCTTTAATATCCGCTACAACGATCTGTGGACGCCGGAAAAGCTCGCTCTTTGGATCAAGGAGCGCATTGCATCCGTCGACGCCAAGGGCACCAGAATCGACTTTGACATTGTCGGCACGCCGTCGCGGTCGTTCCTTTCGCCTTTGAGTGATGACGTCCAGACGCTGACATCCGTCCTGTCCGAGCGGTCCGGCAAGGTGACTGAGCTGTCCACTGGCGGTGGCACGTCTGATGCACGCTTTATCGCCGACTATGGTCCGGTGGTGGAATGTGGTCTCGTTGGCCCTTCAATGCACAAGGCAGACGAGCATATCGCGCTGGCTGACCTCGAGGGGCTGACAGAAATTTACGCCGAGTTCATGACCCGTTTCTTCGCGAGCTCCTCACGATGAGAACTATTGCGGCACTGCGCTACGCTTTTGCAGGCTGGAAGCTGATCCTGCGCAACAAACGCGAAGGGCTGGAGCAGTTCCAACTCTCTGCCGCAGGGCTGTTCACAGCGATCGTGCTGTTTTACGCGGTTGTGTTTCTCGTCGTCATGCTGGCCTCGATGCAAATGGGTGTGCCGACGCCAGAGAGTTTTATCGAGATATTCTTTATCCAGACCATATGGTTGGCGGCCTTGCTGATCGGAGTGTGGAGCACGCGCTTTGCCGTTTCCGGGCCAATCTGGCGCCCGGATATTTATGTCCCGGGCGTTTATGCGCTGATCTTCTACCTCTTCGTGGGCACGGTTGTGACCATGATTAGCCCGGCTCTCATGCCCATTCTTTGGCTTGGGCTGGCCTATATGCTCTACGCTTTGGGGCGTGTCGGGGCAGGATTTCAGCGCGGCGTTTCAGCCGCATTTGCAATCCTAACAGTTGTGCTCCTTGTCGGGGTGCCTCAGACACTCTACATGCTTGCTGCGTCCACCCTTTCTGCTGTCTGACGAGTTGAACCGCATTGGCCCAGTCGTTCCCGAGTTTTTTCGCCGAAGCCGCTAGTGCCGCAAAAGGGACATGGGCCCTTGTTTTGGGTCGGCGCGACGCCGCGCAATACTATGACTTCTCGACCAAAGGTCTCGTCGGCAGCCTGATTGCCGTGCTGCTGGCCATGATTCTGGCTGGGTTTGGCCCGATGCTGCTGGGCTTTAGCACTCCGGCAGGCGCACCGACGCAAACCGTGGTGATGAACCTAGCGCTGTTTGGCGCACAGGCGCTAACGGCCTCGATGGTCCTGCGTCAGATCAAGCGCCAAGACGCATTTATTCCGTACCTTGTTGCCAGCAATTGGATCACGCTGGTCTCGGGGGCGCTGTTGTTGGTTTCGGTCTTGTTCAACGAGGCCGGACTAATTGTCCTGCTCGCGGTGGCCATCGCGGCGATTGTGACGTTCGTCAACATTGGCCGACACATCATGACCCTGCGCGGCTGGCAGATTGCTCTGCTGTTTATTTCGCAGGCGGTGGGTGTGTTTCTGGCAATGGGCGTTGTCGCCCTAGTGCTGCCCGTCCAAACCGCCGGCTAATCAGTAGTCAACGCCGACAAAGTAGAGACCCGTTGATGGTGCCATGGCGCCGCAGCGGGTGCGGTCGGCTGCGTCAAGCGCCGCACGGAAATCCGCAGGCGTCCACTTGCCTTCGCCCACCATTTTGAGCGAACCCACCATCGAGCGGACCTGATGGTGCAGGAAACTGCGGGCGCTCGCCGTTACCGAGATATATTCGTCATCGCCCGTGACGTTGAGCTCATCGAGGGAGCGCATGGGCGATTTTGCCTGACACTCGGACGAGCGGAAGGTGGTGAAATCGTGAAGGCCCAAAATGAGTTGGGCCGCTTCGTGCATCGTGGCGACATCAAGCGGCTTGGGCACATGCCAAACCTGATTGAGCTCCAGCGCCGGAGGCGCGCGGCGCGTGAGGATGCGATATTCGTAGTGGCGGGCTTTGGCCGAAAACCGTGCCTCGAACGTGTCCGGAACAGCTTCGCACTCAACGATCACCACACGATGCTTGCGCATGTGATAGTTCATAGCCTCGCGAATACGGAACGGATCCCATTCCTTCGACAGATTGATATGGGCGACCTGACCAAGGGCGTGCACACCGGCATCAGTGCGCCCAGCGGCTTGGCTGTTGACGGTTTCGCCTGAGAATTTCAGGACAGCTTCTTCCAGCACTTGCTGAACGCTGATCTGGTTCTTCTGACGCTGCCAGCCGTAAAAGGCGGTGCCGTCATATTCGATGGTGAACTTATAGCGTGGCATTAGCCGACCATCTCAGGGAGTGTGCCGGCTCCGCGCAGGAAGGTGGCGGCGTCCATAGCGCCCTTGCCTTCGCGCTGAACTTGCGTGAGGCGCACAGAGCCCTCGCTACAGGCAATAACGAGTTCTCCGCCAAGGAAGGCGCCCGGAGCGCCAGAAGCGGCCTCCAGCTGCGAGCGGAGGGCTTTTACGCGATAGCTCTTGCCGCCGAGGGTCATCTCAAACCAAGCGCCGGGGAAGGGCGAGAGACCACGAATGGTGTTGTGGACCGCTTCCGCCGATTGGGTGAAATCGAGCTTGGCTTCAGCCTTGTCGATCTTGGCGGCGTAGGTGACGCCTTCCGCTGGCTGAGGCGAAAAATCGAGGCTGCCGCGTTCAAGCGCAGCCAGTGCGCGCCCCATAAGGTCAGCGCCGACACGCATCATATTGTCGTGCAGCTCGCCCGCCGTCATGGTCGGGGTGATGGGGATGATCTCGGTGGGGCCCATGCCACCAGTATCGAGGCCTTCGTCCATCTGCATGACAACAATGCCAGTTTGCTTGTCGCCCGACATGATAGCGCGCTGCATTGGCGCAGCGCCGCGCCAGCGTGGCAGGAGGGAGCCGTGAAGGTTCAAGCAGCCGTATTCCGGCGCTTCCAGAACCGCTTTGGGCAGCAGCAGACCATAGGCCACAACAATTGCGACCTCCGCCTCTAGGGACGCGAAAGTGGCTTGTTCTTCTTCGCTTTTCAGCGACTTCGGCGTGAAGACCGGAATGCCAAAGGCTTCAGCGGCCTCGTGAACCGGGCTTTTGCGTTCGGCCTGGCCACGGCCCGCGGGCTTTGGTGCGCGCGTGTAAACGGCGACAACCTCATGACCCGCCGAAACAATTTCGGTCAGCGTTGGGACAGAAAATTCGGGCGTGCCCATGAAAACGATACGCATGGCCAAGTGCCTCTTTTAATATTGTCCCAACGGAAAAGGAGAGGGGCCGGAGCCCCTCAATCCAAATTGGCTTAGCGCGCAGAAAGGCGGGCTTGCTTGTCGAACTTCTTGATGACGCGATCGCGCTTCAAGCGGCTCAGATAGTCGATGTAAAGAACGCCATCGAGGTGGTCGAGTTCGTGCTGAATGCAGACGGCCAGCTTGCCATCGGCATCGACAGTGATCTCTTCGCCTTCAAGATTGGTGTACTTAACCGTCACCGTGCTGGGGCGTTCTACTTCGTAGTAGAGTTCAGGGATCGAGAGGCACCCCTCTTCAGTGACCTGAATTTCCTCACCAAATTGGGTGATCTCTGGGTTGATCATGACGTGGGGCGCAGGCTCATCGCCTTCGTTGGCCACGTCGATCACAACGATACGCTTCATGACGCCGATCTGCGGCGCGGCCAAGCCAATGCCTGGCGCGGCATACATGGTTTCCAGCATGTCTGCTGCCAGCGTTTTGATCTCGTCATCGATCTCAACGATCGGGTCGCAAACAGCGCGCAGGCGCGCATCGGGAATGATCAAAATGGGGCGGATAGCCATGGCAGAAGGTCCGGCAATGGAAGGATTGTCATGGATATGGCGATTTCCGGGCTCTTGGTCAACCTTAGTGGTGTCACACGAGAACATTTTGCGAACGGAAGAATCGGATTAGGATTGCTCCATGAGCGATCTCGACCAAACTCTTTTTACTCTCGGCAGCTTGCCGATTTCCATTGGCGTCACCCTTGTGGGCGTGTTGGCGCTGGCGCTGTTGATTGCGCTTATTGCTGTGATGTCCAGCAATCGTGGCACCCTAGAGCGCGCCGAAATGCAGGCAGCGCAGAATTTAGAGAGCGTACGCTCGGGGCTTAACGATCAGATTTTGCAGCGTGATTCCCGTTTGCGCGAAATCGAGGGGCAGCTCCAGCACGAGCGCGAGCGCGCGACCGAGCAGATGTTTTCCGAGCGGGATCGTGCGGCCGACATGCAGGCGGAACTGGCGGCAATGCGCACGCGGCTTGATGAACAGGCCCGTAATCACGCCACGGAGCTGAAGCGCTTCACCGAAGCCCGCCAGCAGATGACGGATGAATTCAAGGCCATCGCGGGTGACGTCATGCGCACCCATAGCGAGACCTTTACCAAGCAGAATCGCGAACAGGTCGATGTCCTCCTGAAACCCCTTCATGAGAAAATAACTGAATTCCATCAAGGACTTATAAGGGATCGCTCGGCAATGTCCGAGCAGATTCGGGCTCTGTCGGAGAGCAATCTCCAGATCACCACCGAAGCGCAGAACCTGACGCGTGCGCTTAAGGGCAGTTCGCAGACGCAAGGCGCATGGGGGGAAATGATCCTCTCCACCATTCTTGAACAGTCCGGCCTGCGCGAGGGTGAGCAATATTTCACCCAACAGAGCCACACGAGTGAGGACAATCAGCGCCTGCGCACAGACGTCGAAATCCGCATGCCCAATGGCGATGTGCTGGTGATCGATAGCAAGGTGTCCCTCACTGCTTTTGAATCCTTCGTCAACTCACCCGAAGACGAGCGAGAAACATACCTCCGAGCGCATATCCATTCGGTCCGGACGCACATTACCACGCTGGGCGACAAGGGGTATAACCGGGCCGCAAAGTCTAGTCTGGACTACGTAATGATGTTTGTGCCGATTGAATCGGCGCTGGCGACGGCCATTCAGCACGACGCCAAATTGGTCGAGTTTGGCATGTCGAAGGGCGTCATGCTGACGACCCCGACAACGTTGATGACCGTGTTGCGCACGGTGCGCAATGTTTGGGATATCGAAAAACGCCACCAGAACGCCGAGGAAATCGCTGAACGCGCTGGCAAACTCTATGAAAAGGTTGCCGGATTCCTCTCGAGCATGGATCAGGTTGAAAAGGGCCTCAACACCGCACAAGCCAATTTCGCCAAGGCCAAGGACCAGCTGTCGTCCGGTCGCGGCAATGTCGTTCGGCAGATCGAGCAGTTGCGGGATTTGGGAGCAAAGACCAGCAAATCGCTTCCCCCTGGGTGGGAAGGACGGGACGACGATGCTCCCGTTCTGAGGTTGGTCAACGACGAACCTCTTGATTTGAATTAAGGTTTGGGCCCCGTCGAAAGCGGGGCCTTTACCTATCACATTTGAGAATAGCGACGAACCACGGACCGCTATGATCCGTTCCTAGCCGACAGCACACGCTGAATGGGAGAAGGAAATGGTACGTCAGCACGATAACCCTGGTCACCTCCTGCCGCAGGACGTGATGGAAGATGGCACCGATCAGCCGGGGATTGCCCACCCTTATAGCCAGAATGAAATCGACGATTTGCTTTATGGATCAGATCGTTCGGTCGAAGAGCGGGTCGAGCGGCTGCGCGAAATTCGCGATGAAATGGCGATGCGCGAAAGCGGCGATTTTGGTGGCGGTGATCCACAGTCGCTGGTTGATGAACTCGATAGCGCCATTTCGGCGCTGACCGGCGATTTGGAAGATGCGGAGGACTATCCGGATATCACTGGCGCTGTCTCATCAGACCCGGCCGATCATCTCGATGCTCTATCGCCCGACGATGTCGATGCGCGAGACGCGTTGATCGGCGAAGAAGAGCTTTATGGCGACGACGATGGGCCGGTCGATGACGAGCACAGTTGGAATGGGTCGGACGAATTCCGTCCCCATATCTGATTGAAATCGCTCAGATTTCGGTGCGAGCGCGCAACGCCTGGCTGAGCGTGCCTTCGTCAAGATAATCCAGCTCGCCACCGATAGGCACGCCGTGGGCGAGGCGGGTGATGCGAATGCCTGTGTTGAGCAGGTGATCGGTGATGTAGTGGGCTGTGGTTTGGCCTTCGACGGTCGCATTCATGGCCAGCACCATCTCGGAATATTCCGGTGCGCGGGCGATGAGGGCGTCGAGATTGAGGTCTTCCGGGCCAACGCCATCCAGCGCCGAGAGCACACCACCGAGGACGTGATAGCGAACCTGCCCAACGCCTGCGCGTTCCAGCGCCCAGAGGTCGCCAACATCTTGCACGACAATCAAAATCCCGCTTTGACCGCGCTTGGGGTCAGAGCAAATTGTGCAGGGGGATTTGGTATCGACATTGCCGCAAACCTCGCAGGTGCAGACGGCTGCGACAGCACGATCAAGTGCTGCTGACAACGGGATCATCAGCTGTTCTTTTTTCTTGATCATCTGCAAAACGGCGCGGCGGGCCGAACGCGGTCCCAACCCCGGCAGACGTGCCAAGAGCAGAATAAGTTGCTCAATTTCCGGTCCGCCGGTGGTTGCCATTTATGGGCCTTTTTGGGGCATCTGGCTGGCACTTATGGGCCCGACGAGGGGCGCAAGGCTGGCGCAGTGGGGCCAATGATGGCCCGAGAACAATTGAGACCTAGAACGGCAGCTTCATGCCTGGAGGCAGGGGCAGGCCAGCGGTGACTTCAGCCATTTTGCGCTGGCTTTCCGCTTCGCTCTTGCCGCGCGCATCGTTGAACGCCGCCAACACGAGGTCTTCGAGAACTTCCACTTCCGCAGGATTGGCCAGCGATGGGTCGATCTTGATCGACTTCATCTCGCCCTTGCCCGAAAGAGCAACGGTGACCATGCCGCCGCCGGCGCGACCTTCGACAACCAGCTCAGCGAGCTCGTTCTGCATGGTTTCCATCTTGGCCTTCATTTCACTGGCGGCCTTCATCATTCCCATGATGTCTTTCATTCGTCGTCCTCTTCGAGTGGGGCTTGCGCTACTTCTTCTTCTGCAACGACGGCGTCTTCACGCACGGTCACGTTCACAAGTTTTGCGCCCGGAAATGCTTCAAAGATCGCTTTGACCACCGGGTCGTCATGCGCCTCGGCGGTTGCGGCGTCTTTTTTCTTCTGAACTTCTTGCCGGATGGTCAGACCTTCCGGCGCCTTGGTCGAAACCATGACCAGCCAACGCTGGCCGGTCCATGTCTGCAAACGGGCAGACAATGTACCGATAATCGCTGGGTCTGCGCCCGGTTCCAAAGCGACCTCGATGCGGCCTTGTTCAAAGGACACGGGACGCATCTGGCTTTCGAGCGCGAGCTTGGTCAGCACATCGCGCTTTGCCGAGGCCAAGGAGATAATATCACGATAGCTCGAGATGGTAGCAAAGGCCGGTGCGACTTCAGCACGCGGTTGCGTGGAAACTTGCGCCATAGGTTGCTGCGCGACCAGTTGCGGAGCATTGACGCGCATGGCGGTTGCGCCGCCGCCGCCAGAACCAGACGGGCCGCTCGGCAGGCGGGGCGGCATGGACTGACCGCCACCACCGTTACCGTTGCCAGCTGGGAAACCACCCTGCGTGATCTTGGCGATCACCTCATCGGGGCTTGGCAGGTCTGCGGCGTAAGCGAGGCGAATGAGGGTCATCTCAGCCGCTTGCAAAGCATTGCCCGCGCGGCCGGTTTCCTCATTACCCTTAAAGAGGATCTGCCAAGCGCGGGTGAGGGCGCGCATGGTGAGACGGGAGGCAAGGTCTTGGCCGCGATTGCGCTCGTCCGGCGTCAGTGAGGCGTCTTCGCCTGCGGCGGGGACGACTTTGATGCGGGTGACGAGATGGGTGAACTCAGCCAAGTCCGAGAGCATGGTCTGCGGATCGGCGCCGAGATCATAAAGCTCACGCAGAGTGGTGAGGGCTTCACCAATCCGACCGCCCATCAAATCTTCGAAGAGATCAATGATGCGAGCGCGGTCGCCAAGGCCAAGCATGGCCTTAACTGTTGAGGAGGTGACTGTGCCATTGCCGTGGGCGATCGCCTGATCGAGCAGGGAAAGACTATCACGGGCCGAGCCTTCGCCGGCGCGCACGATCATAGCCAAAGCGTCAGTTTCGAAACTGATGCCTTCCTTATCGAGAATAGTCTCGAGATAGTCGGACATGATCTCCGCCGGAATGCGGCGCAGATCGAAACGTTGGCAGCGCGACAGAATGGTGATCGGAACCTTGCGGATTTCCGTCGTCGCGAAAATGAATTTGACGTATGGCGGCGGCTCTTCGAGGGTTTTCAGCAGCCCGTTAAAGGCCGCTGTCGAGAGCATGTGCACTTCGTCGATGACGTAGACTTTGTAAGGCGCCGAGCTCGGACCGTATTTGACCGAGTCGATAATCTCACGAATGTCGCCAATGCCGGTATTAGAGGCCGCGTCCATTTCGATCACGTCGACATGGCGGCCTTCTATAATCGCGCGGCAGTGCACGCCCTCTTTGCTGAGGTCAAGCTGGGGGTGGCGACCGTTCTCATCTTCAAAATTGAAGGCGCGGGCCAGAATACGCGCGGTTGTGGTTTTGCCCACGCCGCGCACACCCGTCATGATGAAGGCGTGGTGGATACGGTTTTGCGCAAAGGCATTGCCCAGCGTCTGCACCATCGCGTCTTGACCCACGAGGGTCGAGAAATCGGTGGGGCGATATTTGCGGGCGAGGACGAGGTAGGGCGAGGTCTTGGTTTCAGCCATTGAGCCCGTCCAATCGCATATCGGGGAATCTGCCTTGGTTCATTCTCTGAACATAGGACATGGAAAGCCATCCCGCAAAAGCCTCTTGGCCAATTGGGGACGAAAAAGCTCGATACGAACAGAGAAGTGAGTAGGAGGTTGGACATCGACCCGTGAGGATCTCACCTGGGCTGCTTCCTTCCGGACCTGACCCGATCGACGAGGAACACGTCCGCGCCAACCTCCCGAAGCGCTTTATGCGGAGTAATCGCGGAAGATGCAAGGGGTTGATCAACTTCGTCCCAAGCGGAAACCAATCGGTCGCAGCAGGGTTTAGATCGCACGAGCTTTGATAAGGCAGATGAATGCCCCCGCATATTGCGATTATTGGTACGGGCCCGACAGGGATTTATACATTCAAGCATTTGGTCGAGGCAGGCGGTGTGGGAGCCATCACGCTTTTTGAAAAGGGGCGGGAGGCCGGTGTCGGCATGCCCTATTCGCCACAGACGGCCGATCGCACCATGCTGGCCAATATCGCCAGTATCGAAATTCCTGCCATTGAGATGACCTATCTCGACTTTCTGAGGTCGCTGCCACACGAGGTCTTGCGCGATTATGGCGTTGATCCGGTTGCGCTTGATGATCGGGCGTTTACGCCACGCGTGTTGCTGGGGCGGTTCTTTCGCCACCAATTTCTGAAGCTCGTCGAGACGGCCGAGGACCGGGGCATTCTGGTGAGTGTTTCGGAAAACACGGAAATTATCGATGTCGAACGGGACGAGGGGCTGTTTTATCTCGTCGCGGGAGAGGGCCAAAGATTTGGGCCTTTTGAGCGGGTCGTGGTTGCGACAGGGCATGAGTTTGAGCCCGACGATGATCTTTCGGATGGTTATTTTCCGAACCCTTGGTCGGGTTTGTTGAGTGCTGACATTCCCGCCGTCCGCGTCGGCATTATGGGGACCTCACTGTCGTCCATTGATGCGGCCATGGCGGTGGTGACCCAGCACGGGCGTTTTATCCGGGATGAGGACGTGTTGCGCTTTGAGCTCAATGAGGGCTCGCCCCTGCGCATCACGCTGATGTCGCGCCATGGGATTTTGCCGGAGGCGGATTTTTATTGCCCCATTCCCTATGAGGATTTGCGGTTTTTGACCCCAGCTGCGCTGGAAGAATGTGCGCATAGCGAGCACGTGCTCGACGACGCCTTTGCCTTGTTTGCGCAGGAGCTGGGGGAGGCAGACCCGGGCTATGCAAGTGCGATTGGGCTGGTTGACCTGACGGCCGACAGTTTCGCTGACGCTTATTTTGCCCAACGTCTCGCGGCGGACCCGTTTCGCTGGGCGCGCGAAAACCTGGCTGAAGTGGAACGCAATAAGCAGAACCGCGTCACGGTGGCGTGGCGCTATGCGCTTTTACGGATGCACGAGAAAGTTGAGACGCTGGTGCCTGAGTTTTCGGAAGCTGAAGCCGAGCGGTTTGCTCAAGGGCTCAAGCGGGTCTTTATCGATAACTATGCGGCAGTGCCCTCGGAATCCATACGACGCCTTCTGGCGCTGCGGGATGCGGGGGTGTTGGAGGTGGTCGCTTTGGGCGAGGACTATCAGCTCGACCACGGCGAACACGGAACGACGATTGTAACCGACAGCGAGACGCTGGAGTTTGCGGTTTTCATCGATGCGCGCGGGCAAAAGGCGCTGGAAACCGGGCATCTGAAATTCCCGACGCTGCGCAAGGAATTGCTCGCGGCTGGGCAGGATGTTCCGCAGGTGGCGGAGGATTATTCGCTTCTGAGCCCGGTCAAGGATCATCGTCGGCTCTATCTCGCCGCGATCCCCTACTTGATGCACGAGCGGCCTTTTGCGCAGGGCATTGTGGTGTCCGACGACATTGGCGAGACTATTGCCAAGGCTATCGCGCAAAGCGCAGAGGCTGGCTTGGACAGTCAGAAACGCCGTCGGCCAGCCTATGCTGCACGTTAAGGCGCGGTGACGGGGAAATCGAAATAGGTGTCGGGGAAAGGTTCGTTGGCGAGCGTGTAGTGCCACCATTCTTCGGCATAGGGTTTGAAGCCGTGGCGTTCGAGCAAGGATTTGAGTTTGTCGCGGTTGGCGGTGGCAAGCGCTGAAATGCCCGATGCGCCGTGGTGGGACATCTCGTCAAAGCAATCATAGCCGGAGCCGAAGTCCAAAACACCATCGTCAAAGCGCTCTGGGAGGATGCAATCGACGAGGGGCTGCTCGGGCGTATAGGGCATGGATGGAGCGCCATCGAGCGACTGGATGGTGAGATCGACCGTGCTGCCGCGACTGTGGCCGGATTTTTCGGCGATATAGCCGAGGTCAAACAGCGTGGACTTCGCAACGCGCACATAAAATTCGCCTTGCATGGCCAGATCATCAATGTCGCGGGCCCAGTCGGCGAAATCGGCGACGGCCTGTGCCGGGCGATAGCAATCATAAACCCGGATGGCGAGGTTTTCGGTCGCCAGCTCGGTGGCGGCGGCTTTTAACGCAGCGGCGGCCTGTTGAGTGAGAATGCACTCGGGCGCGTGATAGCCGGTGATTGGGCGACCGACGAAGTTATGCGCGCCAGCATAACGCATGTCTTGAGCGATTTCGGGCGCATATTGGGAGAGGTAGACGAAGTCTTTTGGCAGTGCTTCGCCGGCAAAGGAAGACGTAGAGACAATGCTTGAGAGGAGGAAAAGAGAAATAGATTTTCGGTGCATTTGTATAATAATTCTCAGATATTATGTGCTTTGAATACCTTGCATGAACTCGGTTGAGCCTTCGGTAATAACGGGGTCTCTTTTGGCTTCAAAGCGCCTTGCTCATGCTGATTGACGCGTCTATCCACTCAGATTGTAGTCTGACGAACCCAAAGAGGAAATCTCTCTTGGCCAAACGCCGCCATCCGACGCCTTTACGCACCTCCAGCGAGGATATTGCAGCCTCGCGCAAGGCCCCCGATACCGCTCAAACGCGTAGTCCGACCTATCGTCTGGCCTTTGCCGACGACGAATTTATGACGTCTGAAGACACGCGGGGCATTCGCTTCCAACTGGAATACCTCAAGCCAGAATGGCGTCTGCGCGAACAGGGGATCAACTCCACCGTTGTCTTGTTCGGCGGGGCGCGTATTCCTGAGCCGGGCAAGCCAGCATGGGCCGCCAAGAACGAGTTGCAGAAGAAGAACCTTGAGGCCGCCTCGCGCTATTACGAGGAAGCGCGCCATTTTGCTCAGCTCGCGTCCAAGACCGCAGCAACGCTCGATTACAAGGAATTTGTGGTGACGACGGGCGGCGGTCCAGGTGTGATGGAGGCGGGCAACCGCGGCGCTGACGATGTTGGCGCACCCTCAATCGGGCTCAATATCGTTTTGCCGCATGAGCAAGCGCCGAACACCTATGTGACGCCAGAACTGGCGTTCAACTTCCACTATTTCGCCACGCGCAAAATTCACTTCCTGCTGCGCGCCAAGGCGGTGGCCGTGTTTCCCGGCGGGTTCGGGACGCTTGATGAGTTCTTTGAAACTCTGACGCTCATCCAGACCGGACGCATGGACAAAGTGCCTGTGCTGCTGTTCGGGCGCGAGTTTTGGACCAAGGTGATCAACCTTGAGGCCCTGGCCGAAGCCGGGACGATTTCGCCATCCGACCCAGACTTATTCACGGTGGTTGATACTGCCGAGGAGGGCTGGGCCGTCGTCTGCCAACACTACAATCTGCCTCAACCGACTTAAATCTCCTCCCCATCAGCACAGGACGCGCGCGTGGAAAAGTTTGATCTTGTCGTCATTGGTTCCGGTCCCGCAGGGCGTCGCGCTGCAATCCAAGCTGCAAAGCTCGGGCGCTCTGTGCTGGTGGTGGAAAATCGGCTGAGGTTGGGGGGCGTGTCCGTGCATACGGGCACTATTCCCTCCAAGACGCTGCGCGAGACGGTGCTCAACCTCTCCGGTTGGCGTGAGCGCGGCTTTTACGGCATGTCCTACCGCGTCAAGAAAGAGATCGACGGCAAAGATTTGACGGCGCGTCTGCGCAAAACGCTCGATTATGAAATCGAAGTGCTCGAGCATCAGTTCGCCCGCAATGGCGTGCGCACGTTCGGTGGTATCGCCCGGTTTGCCGATGAGCACACCATTGTGGTCACTGATCACGATGGCGAAGATCATCGTTATAATTTTGATTTTGCGGTGATTGCGGTGGGCACGGCCCCCTATCGACCGGCCAATATCGAATTTGATCACCACACCATTGTCGATAGTGACGCCATGGTCAGCGAAATTCGCGTGCCGCGCAGTCTCACTGTTGTCGGGGCCGGAGTGATCGGCATTGAATATGCCACGATTTTCTCAGCGCTCGATGTGCCTGTGACCATCGTCGAGCCGCGCGAAAACTTCTTGGACTTTATTGATCGCGAGATCATCGAAGAGTTTACCCATGACCTGCGCCAGCGCGGCGTCGCTATGCGTCTCGGTTCGCCTGTGACCAAGGTGGAAAAGGACAATATGGGGCAGGCGGTGGCAACGCTGGGCGACGGGCGACAAGTGCGCTCGGACATGTTGCTTTATGCAGCGGGGCGTGTCGGGGCGACGGCGGATCTGGGGCTTGAAAGCTGTGGCGTCGTGCCCGATAGCCGCGGGCGTCTGGCGGTTAATCCCGATACGCTGCAAACCCAGGTGCCTCATATTTATGCCGCGGGCGATGTCATTGGCTTTCCCGCGCTCGCTTCAACCTCGATGGAGCAGGGGCGGCTCGCGGCCTTGCACGCCTTTAAGGCGCAGGTGCCAAAAAAGCAGGAGAGTTTTCCCTATGGCATTTATGCCGTGCCAGAAATCTCAACGGTTGGGCTCACCGAAGCGCAGGTGCGCGAGCAAAAGATCCCTTATGAATGCGGCATAGCCCGTTTCCGAGAAACCTCGCGCGGCCACATCATGGGGCTGCAATCGGGCATGATGAAGCTCATTGTTTCGCTCGAAAATCGCAAGCTGTTGGGCGTTCATATTGTCGGCGAGGGGGCGACCGAGCTGATCCACATCGGGCAGGCGGTGATCAATCTGGGGGCTCCGCTCGATTATCTGGTGGAGGCCACCTTCAATTACCCGACGCTGGCGGAGGCCTATAAGATCGCCGCGCTGGATGCGTGGAACCGCATGCCACAAGTGGTGCCAGTTGCACCCGTGGCCGACAAGGCGACGCCAACACCTGAGGCCAATCCGGACAATGCCAATTAAGCGCCTCTAACGGCTAAACGAGGCGAAGGAGGGTGGCTTCAATCCAGCCGTCAATGTGACGGATTGGGCACATGTATACTTGTCCCTGCGACATTGTTGCCTAGGACACAATTTTTCGATACTCCATTGCGACTAGGCATGGGGCGACCCATGGCTCTGGGAGGGTAATTTCACGGAAACGCGGCAAGCGTTGGTGTGCAATTGTATGCACATTCGTGCCTCCCAGAAAGCCAAGCCTACGGCAAAAGACCAAGCGCCAAGACCGTGGACGCAAGGCTTATGGGAGTGAACTTCAATGGTTGATCAGGGTGCGGAGCACAAGCCGCACATCGTTGCGAAGGGCCTAATGTGGCTCTTCGCTGTTGTGCTGGGCGTCATCGGGCTGATCTATGTCGGCGCTGGTGCTTACCTCGCGAGCCTGGGTGGCTCGATTTATTACGTGGTCGCAGGCGCATTGTTCGTCGTCGCGGCCCATTATCTGTTCCACGGAAAGCGTCTCGGCGCGTGGATTTTCGGCGGCGCTCTTGCCCTTTCGGTCATTTGGGCCTTGTGGGAAGTGGGCTTTGATTGGTGGGCACTGATGCCACGCCTGCTGATCCCAGTTGCCTTTGGGATTTGGCTGCTGATGCCTTGGGCGCAGACCGCGCTTAAGGGCAAGCTGGGCTTTGCCGCCCGCGTTCCAGCGGGGGCCGCAGGCCTGATTGCTGCTGGTACTGTGGTTTCGGTTGGTCTTGGCGCAGGGCTCTTTGCTGTGAATGCGCCGAACCTGCCGCAGGACCCAAGGTTCCAGACCGGCATGGGGGCATTCCCTGTTGCAGCCAATGGTGGCGCGGCCTCCGGGCAGACTGGCGAAGACTGGCCATATTTTGGTGGCGATCAGGGCCAGCAGAAATATTCGCCGCTTGACCAGATCAACCTCTCGAACGTCTCCAAGCTGCAAGTGGCTTGGGAAATGCCGGTTGGTAAGCGTCCGGCCAACAACGCTATGCCGATCAAGATCGATGACACGATCTATATCTGTAATGGCAATAGCGAACTGTTCAGCCTCGATGCGCGCACTGGCGCTGAAAACTGGACTTTTGACGCCTCTGAAGGTCATGGCAGCACCTGCCGTGGCGTGACCTATTACAAGGCACCGGGCCTGACCGGAGAATGCGCTGAGCGTATTATCGCTGGCACCGGTTCTGCCAAGCTTGTGGCGCTTGACGCCAAGACCGGCGAGGCCTGTTCGGACTTCGGCAATGCCGGTTTTGTCGACCTGCTCGTTGGCATGGAAGACCATGAAGGCAAGATCATCGGCGGTTACTACAAGGTCACCTCCGCTCCGACCTTTGTGCGTGGCAAGGTGGTTGTTGGCGGTTGGGTGACTGACGGTCAGTACTGGGGCGAAGCCTCTGGTGTTATCCGCGCCTTTGACGCGGTAACGGGTGATATGTCCTGGGCTTGGGACATGGGTCGTCCGGATGAGCCGGGCCAGCCACCAAATGGCGAAAGCTTTACCGTTGCAACGCCGAACAGCTGGGCTCCGGCCGCAGCGGACGAAAAGCTCGGTCTTGTCTACCTGCCTACCGGCAATGCGACCCCAGACTTCTACGGCGCGCAGCGTCGTGAGTTTGACGACAAGTACAGCTCTTCGGTTGTGGCGCTCGACGCGACCACTGGCCGTGTTCAGTGGTCTTTCCAGACCAAGCATCACGACATTTGGGACCATGACATTGCGTCCCCACCGACACTGATCGATCTGCCAGATTCCAACGGCGCTCTGCGTCAGGCTCTGATTCAGGCGACCAAGGCTGGTGAAGTTTTCGTTCTTGATCGTAGGACCGGCGAGCCGATCTTTGACGTGACCGAAACGCCAATGCCGCAGACCGGCGGTGTGCCGGAAGAACGTATCTCCCCAACCCAGCCCTATTCCAACTCTCTGCCGTCCTTCCGTGGCGCAGATCTGACGGAAGCGGATATGTGGGGCGTATCGCCTTTCGATCAGCTCTACTGCCGCATCATGTTCAAGCAGGCGCGCTACGAAGGCAATAATACCCCTCCGGGTCTGACCCCTTCGATCCAGTCGCCGAGCACGTTTGGCTCGATCAACTGGGGCGGCGTCTCGGTTGATCCGATCAATGGCGTGATGTTGGTCAACAACAACCGTTTTGCCAGCTACATCAAGCTGCTCGACCGCGAAACGGCTGACGGGATGGGCATTGAGCCACAGGGCGAATGGGGTGACCCGCGCGAAGTGGGTGGCGTCGTAGCGCAGAAGTTCGTGCCTTACGCAGCTTTCCCACAGTTCTGGCTGACCGCGCTTGGCGTGCCGTGCATTGATCCGCCATATGGCTATATCAGTGCCGTTGACCTCAACACCGGCAAGCTGTTGTGGAGCAACACCTTTGGTTCGTCCAAGGGCCAGGGCGCCTTGGGCATCAAGGTGCCGTTTGAACTGCCAATGGGCACACCAACACACGGCGGCTCGATGATTACTGCTGGTGGTCTGGGCTTCATCTCGGCGGCTTCGGACAATATCTTCCGTGCCTATGATCTCAAGACCGGTGAAGTTGTTTGGCAGTATGAACTGCCAGCCGCTGGTGGCGCGCCAATCAGCTACACGCTGGATGGCGAACAATACATCACCATCATGGCCGGTGGTCAGGGTGCGATCCAATCGCGCTACTCGACCAAGATGGTCTCGTTCAAGCTGCCAAGCTAAGAACGCCAACCCATGACATGAGAAGGCCGGGTGCTTGCGCCCGGCCTTTTCGTTTTAGTGGCTGCGTTGATTGCCGAGATTGGAAATCGTCGCGCGCAGCGCTGCGGGTTTGACCGGCTTTGTCACCACAGCAATGCCGCGCTCTTCGGCAATGGCGCGGACCTGCGGGCTGCGGTCGGCGGTGACGAGGGCGGCGGGCAAGTGGCCGCCGAGGTTGTGGCGGAGCCATTCGATCGCGTCGAGCCCGGAGGTTTGATCGAGGTGATAATCCATCAGCACGAGATCAGGGTACCAGCCCTCCAAGAGCCCCTCTTTGTCGATCTGCTTGAGCGACAGGGCGGAGCGGACTTCGCAACCCCAATTTGTAAGAAGGCCTTCCATGGCCTCGATGATGTCGCGTTCATTGTCGACGCAGAGAACTTTTAGGTTCAGCACACCGATGGTGGCTTCTGGGGTCTCGCGCTTGAGACTGATGGTGCCGCGCAGTGGGCGCGCAACAGGCAGATAGATGGAAAAGCGCGAGCCGCGACCTTCCTTGCTGTCGAGTTCCAGAGTGAGATCGGCGGCGGTGACGAGGCGCTGGACGATGGAGAGGCCGAGACCCAAGCCCTGGGCCATGCGCGCGCCCTTTTCTAGCCGTGAGAACTCGGCGAAGACGAGCTTGAACTGGTCCTTGTTAAAGCCGATGCCGGTGTCGATGACATCAATGCGCCAGCGATTGCCGCGACGGCGCAGGCCGACCAGAACCTTGCCCCCGACCGGGGTGTATTTGATGGCATTGGACACCAGATTTTGCACGATGCGGCCAACGATGGAGCGGTCGGCCAAAACCGTGGCTTTGGTTTTGACAATGCGCAGCGAGATCGAGCGTTCGCGCGCCATGGGGGCGAACTCGACCTCGATCTTTTTCAAAATGTCCTGCGCGGCCAATTGGGTCGGCGCGAGGTGAAGCGCCCCGCTATCAATGCGGGAGATATCGAGGAGCGCCGACATAATGTCTTCAACGGCAGTGAGCGAGGCTTCGATGGAATTGGCCAGCTCAGCGAAATCGGTGGTTTTGGCGCGCTCGATCAGGGTCGAGGTGTAGAGGCGCGCAGCATTGAGCGGTTGCAGCAGATCGTGACTAGCGGCTGCGAGAAAGCGCGTCTTGTCGTGGTTAGCAGCATCGGCCTTGTGGCGGGCCTTTTCGAGCTCAAGATTGACCTGTTTGAGCGCGGCAGTACGATCTTCAACGCGCTTTTCGAGCGTCTGGTTGATCTGCTCATATTGCTGCTCAGCGCTGATGCGAGCGGTCACGTCAGAAAAACTGATGACCATCCCGCCCTCAGGCAGTCGGGCCGTATAAAACTCCATGGTCTGACCAAAACTGGTCATGCGCTGGGTGACGGTCTGCGGCTGCGAGGTGAGCAGCGCGATACGGTCTTGCGCGCGGGTTTTGGCGTCGCCGGGCCCGAAGTCGCCGCGCTTTGCCAAGAATAACACAATGTCCTCCAACGGCACGCCAGCCTCGGTCAGTGCCGGAGGCAGCGACAGCATGGAATTGTAGCGGTGGTTGGAGAAGGTCAGCTTGAGCGCGCTATCAAACACAGCAACGCCTTGCGGGATGTGATCCATGGCAAGGTGCAGGGCAGTATCGAGGTTGGTAGAGCGAGCAGTCATGGGAGCCAATGGTCATGGAACAGCGATCAGTGTGGCTTCCTTATCAGCTGCGCACACCAAGTTCACAAGTCGCCATTCTGCCCATTGCAATAGCGACAAAACCTCGGCAATGCTGGCGGAATAGGCCAGAACAACCGCCATTAGCGGTCATTTCAGAGGGTTTGCCATGAGCGTATTCAAGGAATTCCGCGACTTTGCCATTAAGGGCAACATGATCGATCTCGCCATCGGTGTGATCATCGGTGCTGCCTTTGGCGCCATCGTCTCATCGATCGTCGACGACGTGTTTATGCCTCTGATCGGTCTGATCATCGGCGGTATCGACTTCTCGAACCTGTTTATCGTCTTGTCGAACCCCAATAATATCGCGGTGCCTTCGATCACTGCTGCCAAGGAAGCGGGCATTGCCACGCTCAACATCGGTCTGTTTATCAATGCGGTGGTCAAGTTCACCATCATCGCCTTTGTGCTGTTCATGGTTGTGAAGGGCATCAATGCTCTCAAGCGCGACGCGGCTAAGGAGCCAGTTGAATCCACCCCAGCGCCAAGCGCGGAACAGGTCTTGCTCACCGAAATTCGCGACGCCTTGCGCGCGAAAAACTAAGTTCGGTCGATCACATTTTAATCGGAAAGGTTGGCGTTTCGCCGGCCTTTTTTGTTGGGCGGGTTGGGCAAGGCGCGGAACCGGCATTGGCACCAAGCATTGAATGGCCTCAGCACCAACTGAGGAGACAATGATGGTCGACCCCCGCAAACCAGAACCAGCCGATGCTCGGGTGGACTATCTGCTCGACGAAAATGCCTCGCGGATCGAGTTGGAGCCAGCAACGCCGATCAAGGCGGCTGATGGTATCGAAGCCAGTGTCGGTGCGACCGGGCCAACCAACTGGGCGCTTTATGGCTTGATTGCTCTCGCGGTGATCATTGGCATTTTGGCCGTGTTGCAGGTTTTCTCAGGCGCGCCGGGCACGGATATGCAACCGGGCAGTCCCACATCGGCGCCTGTGGTTGAGACGCCCGCAACAGCACCGGCTGCGCAATAAAAAACGCGGCCCGAGAGCCGCGTTTTAAATCGTCTATCGCTAGAGCAGCTCTTAGCCGCGAATTGGCGAAAGCTGAATTTCGACGCGGCGGTTCTGCGCGCGACCGCTTTCGGTGGCGTTCGAGGCGATTGGCGATGCCGAACCCTTGCCCTCGATGTAGAAGCGACCCTGATTGACGCCCTGGCTCGACAGAATGGTGGCGACGGAAACCGCGCGACGCTGGCTGAGCGAGAGATTGTGCTCGTTCGAGCCGGTCGAGTCGGTGTGGCCGTAGACGTCGACAATGGTCTTTTCGAACTTGCGCAGCACAAGACCAACCGAGACCAACGTCTGGTTGAACTGCGGCTGAACCGTCGACTGATCGGTCGCGAAGGTGATGTTGGCAGGCATGTTGAGGATGATCTGGTCGCCAACGCGGGTGACCGAAACGCCGGTGCCCTGCAGCTGCGCACGCAGTTCAGCTTCTTGCTGATCCATGTAATTGCCGATGGCTGCGCCGGTCAGGCCGCCGACGCCAGCACCGATCAACGCGCCAACGCGCGGATCGCCACCAACGGCAACGCCAACGAGCGCGCCAGCAATAGCACCGCCACCCGCGCCCAAAAGGCCGCCGCCAGCAGTGTTCGAAAGCTTACCCTGTCCGGTGAACGGATCAGTGGTCGTGCAGGCTGTCAGAGCAAGCGTTGCCGCGAGCACGACGAGGACCTTGGACTTCATGGTGATTCCCCCAAAAGGATTCCGGAGTGGACTTTTGTTCTGTGAATAAGGCAGGAGCGTGAAAGATGAGTGAAGGCGGCTGAACCCGTGATGAACGGGCTCTTGTGCCTAGGTATGGGCCCAACCGCCATCGACGAGAAACTGCTGACCCGAAATCATGCGACTGTCCTCAGCGGCGAGGAATAGCGCCATGCGCGCGCAGTCGTCTGGCATGACCCGGCCGTTGAGTGCTTGTTGGGCTTCGATCGACGCAAGATCCTCTGGCGTCAGCCAAAGTTCGAGCTGGCGTTGGGTGACGACAGCGCCGGGAACCAGCGAATTAACGCGAATGGCATCGCGCCCCAATTCGCGGGCCATAGCGCGTGTCAGGCCATGAATGGCGGCCTTGGCCGTTTCATAAACGGGAATGCCGGGGGTCAGGATCATCCAACTGATCGAGCCGAAATTGATGATCGAGCCGCCGCCCGCCCGCTTCATGCCGGGGGCGACGGCCTGAATGGCGAAGAAGAAATGCTTGAGGTTTACCGCCATGCGTTCGTCCCAATACTCCGGCGTCACCTCACGCCAGTCGTGGCGCTGGTCATGACCGGCATTGTTGACTAGCACGCGCGCATCGCCATGAAGCTGGGCCAGATCGGCAATAGCGGCTTGGTATGCGGTGGTGTCGGTGATGTCACACGCGATGAATTTAACCGTGTGACCTTCGGCGGTTAGCGCCGTCGCGAGCGCCTCTCCCTGCGCTTGGGCGATGTCGACAAATCCGACCTTTGCCCCTTGGCGTGCGAAATTACGCACCAGCGCTTCGCCGATCCCAGACGCGCCCCCCGAAATAACAACAGCTTGGTCCCGTAAACTGGGATAATGCGCCTGCTCCATAAATGTCCTCCGCAGCGGCTGAGTGCTTTTCTCCTGCCTGAAAAGCTGAGAGCTCTTGTGACATTGTGCAGGCCAAGTCGGCAACTGTGATGGATTATAAGGGAGCCACGCAACGGCGGGCAGCGCCTGCGCGTTACACTATTTCCGGTTCACAGAAGCGCTATAGATGTTGATTTTGGAGCAGCCCACTTTAGAATGAGTATAGCTTTTATGGCGCGGTTGGTGTCAGGAGGGCCCACTGCGAGCGCGTCGAATTGACTCATATCAATGCGGCGGAGCGAAGAATAACTACATCTTACGGTGCCTGGCGAGGCGTTGCCCCGACCCAGCGCATGCGCAAAGGAACGGCCCCAATGGACTATCGCGGTATTTTTGAAGATGCAGTGGACACGCTGCGGGCAGAGAAACGCTATCGTGTGTTTGCTGACCTTGAGCGCATTGCTGGGCAATTCCCGCGCGCCATCTACCGCGACGACAGCGACAATGCCCGCGAAATCACCATCTGGTGCTCCAACGATTACCTCGGCATGGGTCAGCACGAAAAAGTCGTGACTGCAATGCAGGAAACTGCCGGCAAGATGGGCGTTGGTGCTGGTGGCACGCGCAATATTTCGGGCACCAATCGCCCGCTGGTTGAGCTTGAGCGTTCGCTCGCCGACTTGCACCGCAAGGAAAGCGCCCTCGTCTTCACTTCCGGCTTTGTCTCGAACGAAGCCTCGATCTCGACAATTGCGCGGCTTTTGCCCGATTGCGTGATCTTCTCCGATCAGCTCAACCACGCTTCGATGATCCAGGGCGTGCGTCAGTCGGGCATGGAAAAGAAGATTTTCCGCCACAATGACGTAGCGCATTTGCGCGAACTGCTCAGCCAGGTTGATCGCAAGCGTCCCAAGCTGATCGTATTTGAGTCCGTCTATTCGATGGATGGTGACATCGCCCCAATCGCCGAAATCTGCGATCTCGCTGATGAGTTTGGCGCGCTGACCTATATCGACGAAGTCCACGCCGTTGGCATGTATGGCCCGCGCGGCGGTGGCATTGCCGACCGCGACAATCTGATGGAACGCATCGACGTTATCGAAGGCACGCTGGCCAAGGGCTATGGCGTGATGGGCGGCTATATTGCGGCCAATAAGGCGATCATCGACGCGGTTCGCTCCTATGCGGCTGAGTTCATTTTCACCACTTCGCTCCCACCAGCGCTGTGCGCTGCGGCGCGCGCCTCAATTGAGCATCTCAAGGGCAATGGTGAAGAACGCGCGGCCCATCAGCGTCAGGCAGCCATGACCAAGCGCATTCTGGCGGAAGCCGGTCTGCCGGTCATGGAAACGCCGACCCATATCGTGCCGGTCATCGTCGGCGATGCGCGCGCTGTGAAGGCGGCAAGTGACATGATGCTGGAAAAGCACAACATCTATATTCAGCCGATCAACTACCCGACTGTTCCTAAGGGTACTGAGCGTCTGCGCATCACCCCAACGCCGCTGCACTCGGAGGAAATGATCCTCGAGCTGCGCGATGCATTGGTGTCGGTGTGGAAGGCGCTTGAGCTGCCGCTGGGCAAGCCAGAGACGGCAATCACGGCCAATAAACTGACCTCGGGCGATCTGACGCTGCCTAACCTTGGCGGCTAAGGATTAGGTCCAGGAATGATGAAGGGGACGCAGCGATGCGTCCCTTTTTATTTGGGCCACGCGTCTTTGCCGCAAGATCTGGTTTGTGTTGGGTTTTGTCCCGGTCGGTTCAATTGTAAGAAATTTTGGGCGATCAAACAGCGGTCATCGGCCTTGCCAAGCCGGTCAGACTGTCGTTTATGACGGCCACGGAATTCTTGTCCTCGGGCACAGAATTTCGCCGCAGGGGGCACCTGCTGGCACTTCGGTGCCGCTCTAAAAGCGCGTCGACTTCGGTCGCGCGCTTTTTGTTTGGCGCTAGCGCAGCGCCGGGATGGGTTCCCACAGCTCGATCGGATTGCCTTCGGGGTCAACGATCCGCGCGAAGCGACCCGTGTCCGGGCTGTCCCATTCTTCCCGTCGCTCGACTACAATATCATTGCTCTCGAGGGCGGCGATGACGCCGTCAAGGTCGTCGACCCGGAAATTGAGCATGAACGGTTTGCTCTGGTCGAAATAGGTGCTGGTCAGCTCGTAAGGCGCGAAGACGGTGGGGCCACCCTCTTGTTGCCAGAACTGGGAGATGCCCAAATTGGTTTCGTACCAGTCCGATAGGGCATCGGGATCTTTTGCGCGAAAAAAGACGCCGCCAATTCCTGTGACCCGAGCCATGAGCAGTCCTCCTGTGATGAAGCCATACCATCACGCAGTCCGGCTTCTGTCATCAGGCATTGTTCAGCTGGTTAATACGATGCGCATGAGGTCGGCGGTGTTGCGCGCGCCGAGCTTTTCCATGACGCGGGCGCGATGCACTTCAACCGTGCGTGGGGAAATGCCCAGCTCGCGCCCGGCTTCCTTGTTGGATTGACCATCGGTGATGAGCTGCAACACCTCACGCTCGCGCGGGGTGAGCTGAGAGAACCCGCGCACCTCAACGCTGCGTCCGCCCGCCTGCATGGCCCCGACGTGAATGTCTTTGCGCAAGGCCTCACGGACGACGGAGAGCAGGTGCTCGGTATCGATGGCCTTGGTGATGACGTCAGTCGCGCCCATTTTCATGGCCGTAACAGCGAGATCAACATGCGGCCGGTCGGCCAGCATGATGACGGTGGCGCCCATGTGCTGCATCTTCACGCGGCGGAGGACGGAAAGACCATTATCCGCGCCAAGCTCGAGATTGACGACCATGACATCGACGCGTCGCCGTTCGAGCACCTGCTGGAAACTGCTTATGTCGAGCGAGAAGACGGTCTGGAAGCCCTCTAAGCGAAAGAGCACGCTCAGCGCTTCACAGGTGCCGGGATCGCTGTCCACGATATGCACGAGCCGGTCGCGGTTGAGATAGGCGTGGTAGTACGGTTGCGTCGTCATCCAAACCCTCATCATCTGAGTACGTCGTGGACATGACGAGGAAGATCGTGCGCTGCCCAGAGGTCTCTGGCCAACGTGCCTCATCACTCATCCGTGAACTGTAGTTTGCACTAAGCAGTCGCGCCGTCCGATAGGGGTAGTACTTAAGTGCGACTGCGATTATGCTATTTTTATTCTTTAGAATTTGCAAGTAAAAAGAAATCATTCCTAGGAATGAACTCTTAAGTTCTTCTGTGTGCTGCGCGAGTAACAGCTCCGTTATCTGAGGAAACCCCTCGCGCGTTGAGCCGTTAGCCCTTCATCGCAACACAAGAAGGAGCATCGAAAATGGCCTATGATGACGCCCGCGTCGCTACCGTCGACGTTAAGGAAACCCATGACCTCATCGCCTCCGACAAGGTTGAAGGCACCAAGGTTTACGACCTTGCTGGAGAACATATCGGCGCGGTCAACCGTCTCTTGATCGAAAAGCGCAGCGGTAAGGTTTCCTATGCCGTGCTGAGTTTCGGCGGCTTTTTGGGCCTCGGTGAGGACCACTACCCGCTGCCATGGGACAAGCTGAAATACGATGAAAGCCTTGGCGGCTATCGCGTTGATATCAGCAAGGACCAGCTGGAAGGCGCGCCGCGCTACAGCGACGATGAAGAAGCGTTCTGGCAGGAAAACAACGGTCGTCGTATCTACGACTACTATGGTGTGACCCCGTACTGGATCTAACCAGCCGCAGAAGTTTGTAAGGAAAGCCTCCTCGTCACTGAGGGGGCTTTTCTTTTTTAAGGCTACAAACAGGTGCTGGCGAAGGTGACAGGCAAGAACACCAAGACGCCGGAGAACAGCGCTGCCCAATTGGCCCAAATGGCAGATTGGGACAGTGTCGGCATTGATGGGTCTGTGAGTTTGGGCGTGAGCAGAGCGATGGCCGCTAAGGCCAGAACAGAAATGGCATAGGCGGTAATGAGCATGGCGCGGTGTGCGCCAAGCCAATTGTACACGCAGCCCAACGCCTGAATGGCGTAAAGTGCGCTGAAAGCCAGCGCCCAAGCGGTGAAGCCTGCGATGAGCAGAAGTAGCGGCCTCTGGTTGCGGATCATCACGGCCCTCCAACGAGAGAGAGGCCATAGGTCATGGCGAGGGCGAGAATGAGTGCGCCAAACGCATAGGTGGTCCAAAGCCAGGCAAGCGTGACATCGGTGGCGCGAGCGGCGGAGACATAGCCTCGGGCGGCGCGCCAGAGCGCATGGCCCGTGATGAGGGCAGCGACGCCAGCGTGAATGGCCGCGTAGCCCAAAGTGACCAGCATTGTGGCGTTGCGCGCGTGCTCAGTTGGGTTCGGCACGGCAAACATTAGAGTCAGCACGGCAATGATCGTGGCGAGTTGGAGGAACAGTGCGCCGATCAAGGGCAGGGCAATGGAGGTGTTTTGTGCGTTCGAGCGGCGGGTCCAGAACACGCATAGGGTTGCAAGGCCAGAGGCGAGGGCCGCCGCGACAAGCGCGACAGAGGGCAGGGCGATAGGCGTCAACCGATCCCACGCGGGGGCGATGGTGAGAAGGAAAACCCCGCCGAACAGCAGCGAGGCATAGAGTGTGCTATCGACCGCGAGTGCTGTGCGGTTGGCGAGCACGGTGAGGTTCCAAGGGCTTTCCCCATCGCGGACAACAGAGGCGCCGCGGCCGATATCGACGGGGCCGGTGTCGTGCTGTCGACCCAGGCGATGGGTCCAGCAGAAGAAAAGGGCAATGGTGAGCAATGCGCCAAATGGGGCGAACCAATAGAGCCCAAAGAGGAAGGACACAAAGAATGTGCCGGTGGCGAGGGCGGTCCACAGGGGGAGGAAGGAATTTTGCGGCAGGATGACGAGATGCTCGACCGCGCCCGTCACCATGTCGACGGCGAGGGTCTCCTGCTCATTGTTGCGGGCAAAGCCGAGATAGCCTTCGCCTGCCGCAAGGCGTGGCCCGATGAGGGCGGGTCGTACTTGGTCGGCGCGGCTCTCGACATGGGGGAGGGAGGCGAAATTATAGCTCGGTGGCGGGGCGGGCGTGGCCCATTCCAGCGTTGCCGCCTGCCATGGATCGCGGCCGAAGCGACGACCAAGTTTTATCTGCAAGATGAGATCGGCGAGGACGAGGGCAAAGCCCATGGTGAGAATAAAACCACCGACCGAACTCAAGAGATTGAGCCAGTCCCAGCCCCAGTTTGAGGGATAGGTGGAGATGCGACGCGGCATGCCCATGAGGCCCGTGAGATGCATTAAAAAGAAGGTGAGGTTGAAGCCGATAAAGATCAGCCAGAACGCCGGGATCGAGAGCTTATAAAGGCTCTTCCGTCCACTGATATGAGGAAGCCAATAGTAGAGCGCGGCGAGCATGGGGAAGACGAAACCGCCCACCAGCACATAATGGAGATGGGCGACGACGAAATAGGTGTCATGCGCCTGCGTGTTGAAGGGAACCATGGCGAGCATGACCCCGGTGAGCCCGCCGCACACAAAGACGAAAAAGAAGCCGAAGATGTAAAGCATCGGCACGTCCCAGCGTGGCTTGCCTGATGCCAAGGTGCCGAGCCACGCAAAGATTTGCACCGCGGTGGGAATGGCGACGAGCGCGCTGGCCGCGGAGAAGAAGGCGAGGGCCAAATGCGGAATGCCCACGGTGAACATGTGGTGGACCCACAGGCCAAATGACAAAAAGCCCATGGCGACAATCGCGGCGATAATGGCGCGATAGCCCAGGATTGGTTGTTGGGCAAAGACCGGGATCATGGTCGAGATGGCCCCGGCTGCGGGCAGGAAGATGATGTAAACCTCGGGGTGGCCGAAGAGCCAAAAGAGGTGTTGCCAAAGGAGCGGATCGCCGCCGCGTGTTGGGTCAAAGAAGGGCAGACCGAACGCGCGTTCGAGCTCTAAAAGGATGGAGCCGAGGATCAATGGCGGAAAGCCGATGATCATCATGCCCGCCGTGACCAGCATATACCAAGCAAAGAGCGGCATGCGGGTGAGGGACATTCCCGGCGCGCGCATTTTGAGAATGGTGACGAAAATTTCGACGGCGGCTGTGACGGCGGAGATTTCGACAAAGGTGATGCCCAAGAGCCAGACATCGGCATTGATGCCGGGGGTAAAGGGCTTGGAGGACAGCGGGGTATACATGAACCAGCCGCTGTCGGGAGCCGCGCCGACCAAGAGCGCGATGATCAAAATGCTGCCGCCGAACAGATAGCACCAATAGCCATAGGCGGTCATGCGCGGGAAGGCGAGATCGCGTGCGCCCAAGAGCTTGGGC
Organism: Devosia sp. MC532; assembly: GCF_016461625.1. NCBI lineage: Bacteria > Pseudomonadati > Pseudomonadota > Alphaproteobacteria > Hyphomicrobiales > Devosiaceae > Devosia > Devosia sp. MC532. The sequence continues at coordinate 46,996 of NZ_JAEMNZ010000014.1, forward strand.
AGCATGTAGATGGCGAAGCCCTCAAACATGGGAATGGCGAAGAGGAACATCATCACCACGCCATGCATGGTGAAAATCTGATTGTAGATTTCGGGGCCGATAAAAGCGCTATTAGGTGTCGCCAACTGCGCGCGAATGAGCATGGAGAGGAGGCCGCCGATGGCGAAAAACACCAGCGCTAAAACCATGAAGCGCTTGCCCAAAATGGTGTGATTGACGCTGGACAGGCGACCCCAGCCGGGTGGCGTGCGCCAGATGCGATCAAGTGCTTTGTGTAGGGCAATGGGCGATAGGGGCTGATCGCTCATGGCGCAGTCTCCATCAGTGCTGCAAAATCTTCGGGCGTGTGGGCCTCGACACGCATCTGCATGGTGTCATGGCCAATGCCACAATATTCGGCGCAGGTGCCCCAATAGACGCCGGGCTTGCTGGCCTCGATGCGGAAGCGATTGGTCTTGCCGGGAATGGCGTCGATCTTGCCGCCGAGGCGGGGGATCCAGAAACTGTGGATCACGTCTCTTGAGGTGATCTCCAAATCAACGGGCACGCCGGAAGGAATGTGGAGGGTCGAGCTCTCGGGCATATTGGGGGCTGCGGGATAGGATATTGTCCAAGCCCATTGTTGCGCCTCGACACCAATGACGAGGGGCGCATCGCCTTTTGGCAGCAATTGCTCTCCCAGAAAAAGCGCCGTGCCGGTGAGGACTGTCAGGACGGGAATAGGCAGAATGAGACCGCCACCGATGATCCATTGGCGCGGGGTAATCTTTTGCGCCCAATGGGGACGCAGATAGACCAGCGCAAAGAGCGCCAAGACCAAGCCGAAAAGTACGGCTGCCCCAAAGAACATCACCCACCACAGCGTGGCGAGATTTTCGGCGCGAGGACCTGCAGGGTCGAGGGTGGAGAGCTCGCCTGTGCAACCGGCCAGCACGAGCGACGTTGCTCCAAGAGCAACGAGTTTGGAGGGGACGTGATGGGCGAGAACACGCGGCAGGCGGAAGAGCGGGAAATCGAGCGCGAAGAAGCGCCCCCCGAGGCGCATTCGGATCATCCCAATCCGCAAATTCGCCAAGTGGCGGACAAGGACATTAGTTCGGCCATTGCGGTGGCGGGACACCCCATCCACGCCATGCTGGTGCATTTCCCTATCGCCTTCGTCATGGCAACGCTGGGCGTCGATATTTTTTACTGGTGGTCGGCCAATCCGTTTTGGCTGGAGGTTGGCATGTGGGCGGCGGGTGCGGCCTTCGTTTTCGGTGTGCTCGCGGCTATCGTTGGCACGCTCGAATTGCTGGCCGTGCCGGGCATTCGGGTGCGTGTTGCCAGCTGGAACCACGCCATCGCCGCCATGGTCATGCTGGCCATCGTTGCCGCCAATGCCGGGCTGCGCATGACCAACCCCGAGGCGGTTTTGCCCGGTGGTTTGATGCTGTCGCTGCTCAGCGCCATGGCTGCGGGTTTTGCCGGGTGGCACGGGGGCAAGCTCGTGTTTGATCATGGCATCGGCACCGTCATTTCCACTCGCCAGTAAGGTCTGAGGCGATTTCGCGAAGCTTGCCGGGGCTGAAGTGCGTGATGAAGAATTCGGGCCACTCAAGGCGCGGCTTGCCCAGAACAAGGGTGAGAATGGTGAGAATGACGATTACCGTCAGTGTGATGACCAAAATCATGCGCCAGAGTGGATAGGATTTATTCGGCTCGAAGAGCTTGAGAATGGTGAGACCGGTGAAAATGTGGATGCCGGTCATGATGGAAACGGCAAAAAGCTTGGCGGAGAACCAATTCTCATAGGTTCCCTGGAGGATGATCAGCGCCGTCCCCGAACCTATGGCGACAAAGGCGGCTGGCGAAACCAGCGCGACATAGAAAAGACGCGTGAAATTGTGGAGGCGGTGGAGCGGCTCGTCGACGAGGGCTTTGCGTTGGGCGTAGAGTACGGGCAGGCAGATGAGCCCGGCGGACCATAGGACAATAGAGCCAACATGGGCGAACTTGAGCCAGATGAGCAGGAGATCACTGCCCATCGGCGCGCCCGTGCTGGGTGGCGGGGGCGAGGAGTGCCACAAGCCGCCAAACGGCGACAGCCAGGAGCGGAAGATTGGCCGGAACCCACATGATGAGACCTGCCAATTGCTGATCCTCGAGCGGCGTTAAGCCGAAGGCAAAGCTCGTTGCCAAGTGTGGCGCGTAGAGTGGGGTTGGCGCGAAGACCAAAAGAGCACCCAAAAACCCCATTTGAATGGCGGCGGCTAAGGCGGTGAGGCCTGCGGTAAAAATGTTTGGACTGCGTAAAAGCACGAGCCAGAGCGCTGTATAACTGCCCAGAAAGGTCGCCTGCATGGCCCAGTAGAAGGCCGGATGGGCGAAAGCCGCAGTGTAGAGATCAGGCCAATGCCAGAACCAAAGCGTGATGGTGGCGAGGATGAGTGTTGCGACAGCTGGTATGGCCTGCCCCAGTCGAATTGGCAGAGCTAAGGCCAGCATGGGCGCAACGAGCATGGTGAGGAGGATGTGGTGGCTAACACGGGCCGAGACGAGGGCCACAGTGAGTGCACACAGCGGGGAGATAAAAAGCAGAGCCGCGAACGACCACGCACCCCAGAAGGCCCTCATTTGCGCGCGAGGCTGATGCTTAAGAAAATGCCAGCCCGCTAGGGCGACAAGGGCGAGGGCGGTGAGAAGTAACGGCTCAAAGTTCCAGCGGGTCGCCAGATCGGCGAGTTTGGGCGCGGGGCCGCAATAGGACAGGTCGTAGTCTGTCGGCTGGGGCATGGACCTCGAGGGAACAGAGCTGCGGTACCGATAGGCAAGCGCATACAGGGTCGCCCCATGCTCAGCCCATCACGAAATCAACGCAGCACTCCAAGGTCCGTTCCAGAAACCGCGGGAAACTCACTATGGGTTAGCGGGCAGCAAGATCCCGCGGATGTTTTTCTCTTTAATCCGTGTCGCGTTGAGGACTTTGCATACCCGGGCGATGATGCCGTAGCCAAAGCCTGCGGTTCCAGGAGGATGGGCGTATTCGACAGCGATTTCATCGGCGACGATAAAGGCGTGCTGTCCGTCGCGCATCTCGTGTCGCAGCGAAACCGTGCTGTTCGGCGCGCTGAGGCGAATGGCATTATCGAGATCGTTCGAGAGGGCCTGGCGCAGAAGCACCTCATCGCTTTGAAATTCGGCATCGGCGCGTTGCACATGCAGCCTCACCCCGCGCTTTTCGGCAATGGGGAGATAGATGGTTTCGAGCGCAGCAAGGACCGCGCAGGCCCGGAGGGGCGTGTTGCGGGGCGTTACTGTTCCCGGGTCGGTGAGGGCGTAGTTGAGGACACCATCGAGAAAATTGCTCATGGTTGCGCTGATTTGACGAAGCGCATTGAGGACAGGCTCGTCTTCAGATTTGCGCATCGCCATGCCTTCAACCAGCATGGTTATGGTCTGCAGGGGTTGGCGCAAATCATGCCCGAGCGAGCGGACCAAGTGGCGTTCAAACTCGTAGGCCTCAGCGAGTTCAGAAGTGCGCGCGAGAACACTTTCCTCAAGCTTTTGGTTTTGCGCGTCCAATTGCTCGAGAGTTTGGCGCTGCATGGAGACAGCTGTCCCGACCAGTAATGAGGCCGTGGCAGTTATCGCCAGTAGCACGGAGAGCGCCAAAGGCTCGCTGCTGAAATAGGACAGCTTGGCGACGATTGGCGTAAACGACGCGATGAGAAAGGCGCTGATCGCAGCTTGCATTATGCCCTTGCGCACACCGGAGAAAATCGGGGGCAGCAGGGTGATGTACCAAAGACTGCCCAAGGCGGGGTCAATGACCATGGCCCCGAAGGCAACGCCCATCGCTAGGGCAATAATGCCCAGTTCCCTAAGCCAATCGGATAGTGAAGGCCAATGGGGCGGGAGCGGTTTTACGCCTAATACGGCAATGAGAACAGGGACGAGCAGTGGCGGCAGCACAAGGGTCGCGACAGCATCACCAATGGCCCAGTGCGCAATGATGTCCAGTGAAATGTCCCATGAGATATTGTCCAAGAGGGCGTGCAGCGAAACGCCACTAAATGCCGAGAGGGCAGCGGCAATGGTGATCACCACAATATATGTGGTGGTGGCTCGCATATTCGGCACAGCCATATTGGGGCCGAGAAGCTTTTTGAGCACGACAGCGGCAGTAAAATAGATACCGCAGTGACGTATGGCGTGCAGTATCTGGTCGCGAGCCGCATTGTCGCCGACGTTGAAAAAACTGTCTAACCCGGGAACGGCGAGTGCAAGGTTGGCGATCAGTGGCGAAATTTTGAGCCAGCCGGGCGCGGCCAAGAAAATGGAAAGGCTGACGCCCGCAGGTAAAAACCACAAGCTGGAGAAGGGCTTAAAGACCTCGGCCATCGCGGCGAGCTTATAAGCGGCCAGCCACGCCACAACTAAAATGGCGAGTTGACCGATTTGCCCTACATATTTTTTAGCTATCATTCTGGTGCGGAACGTAAAAATCCATATATAGCTTTATAATTAGCATTGAGTGAACAAAATAATGCGTATTCTGATTGCAGACGACCACGCCATGTTTGGTTCAGCGCTTCATTATCTTTTGCAAGCGAGTGATCCCGATTGCGTGGTGAAGGCGGTCACAAGCGTCGCGCAATTACTGGACGTGCTCAAGGCAGAAGCCCTGCCGGATCTGGTTCTGCTGGACTATTCCATGCCTGATACGGATGGGATTAGAGCCGTTGCACAATTGCGCGAACTCTATCCAGATTTGCCCGTAGCGATTTTGTCGGGGCACACGGACAACGTTCTGGTCAAATCAGCGCTCGATAAGGGCGCGCGCGGCTGGATCCCGAAAAACCTGACGCCCAAAACACTGATTCATGCGCTGCGGCTGATTTTGGATGGCGAACGCTTTGTCCCGCCAGAACTGTTGGTGGCGCCTGCGGAACAGGTTTTGTCTGAGCGGGAAGGGGAAGTGGCGCTGCTGCTCGCTGAAGGCAAGTCGGACAAGATTATTGCCGACCGTTTGGGCATCGAACCATCGACGGTGAAAGTGCACGTGCGCCGGATTCTGCAAAAATCTGGAGCGACCAATCGCGCGCATTTTGCGGCGCTGAACCGCTAGCCGGACGAGCCGCAACTTTTTCTTTAAGACTGTAAGTCGAGGTCAAACGACTGATCGCTCTAAAAAGATCGTGTCGTATTGGGAGGAGAAATGGTGCTGCCGGCGAGGATTGAACTCGCGGCCTCTCCCTTACCAAGGGAGTGCTCTACCACTGAGCTACGGCAGCATGGTTTGCGCTCGCAAAGGAGGACTATACAGAACCTCTTCTGGGGAATGGTGCTGCCGGCGAGGATTGAACTCGCGGCCTCTCCCTTACCAAGGGAGTGCTCTACCACTGAGCTACGGCAGCATTTTCGCTAAGGCTTGGTGTTCCTTGCGGCGACGAGGGCTCATTTGCCATAGCGATTTGGTCGACGCAAGCGCAAAAAGCCTCTATTAACACCACCGTTGGAATCGAAGGCCTGAACTGTGGGAAAAACCGAGCAAGCACTGATGCGTGAGCAAAGATTAGCCGCAAAGCTGCGTGAGAATCTCAAGCGCCGCAAAGAGCAGGCTCGCGCTCGTGTCTCTGGACGCGAGGCGGGGCCAGAATTTGAGGTGTCGAAAACGGTGCCGGACAAGACTCCGTAAACCATTTTCGGGCGATTTTAACACGTCACCCTTTCCAGAGTGCGGCTGGTCTAGCCTACGCGGCAACGAAGACCTCGCCTACCTCCCTTTCAGGTAGCAGGCCCTTAAGGCCATTTCTGAGGACTTCTCTTTATGGATCGTATTCGTTTGGTCGGCGGCAATGAGCTTCGGGGCGAAATCCCGATCTCGGGCGCGAAGAACGCTGCACTGCCACTGATGATTGCGTCGTTGCTGAGCGATGAACCTTTGGTTCTCCACAACGTCCCGCGCCTTGCGGACGTTAAGCAGCTTGAACGCATCCTAGAAAATCACGGCGTTGATATCGCCGTTCACGGTCGTCGTCGCGGCGAAGAAGAAGGCGTGGGTCAGCGTATGACCTTCCACGCCGCTGATATCGTCGACACAACCGCTCCCTATGATCTTGTTTCCAAGATGCGCGCCAGCTTCTGGGTTATTGGCCCGCTGCTGGCCCGTTGCCACGAAGCGCGCGTGTCCCTGCCGGGCGGTTGTGCTATCGGTACCCGTCCTGTCGATCTGTTCCTGACAGGTCTGCGCGCGCTGGGTGCCTCGATCGAGATTGACGAGGGTTACGTGGTTGCCCGCGCACCAGCCGGTGGCTTGGTCGGCGCCACTGTGAATTTCCCCAAGGTTTCGGTCGGTGCGACGCACACGATCCTGATGGCGGCGACCCTGGCAAAGGGCACAACCGTTATTGAGAACGCGGCGCAAGAACCGGAAATCACCAATGTCGCCGAATGCTTGGTTGCCATGGGCGCTAAGATTTCGGGCATTGGCACACGCACGCTGACCATTGAAGGCGTTGAGCGTCTGCATGGTGCAACCGTGGAAGTGATTCCGGACCGTATCGAAACCGGCACTTTTGCCATGGCGGCCGCAATGACCGGTGGCGATGTGCTGCTGCGTGGCGCACGCGCCGATCATTTGCAGTCGGCACTGACCATTCTGGGTCAGACCGGGGTTGAGCTGATTACTGAAAGCAATGGCATTCGTGTGCGCCGCAATGGCTCGCCGATCTTGCCAGTGCATGTCGAAACGGAGCCATTCCCAGGCTTCCCCACCGATTTGCAGGCGCAGTTCATGGCGCTCATGACCATGAGCAATGGCGTCAGCGAAATCCGCGAAACCATTTTCGAGAACCGCTACATGCATGTGGCAGAACTCGTGCGCTTTGGCGCTGATATCTCGGTCAATGGTCAGGTCGCAACAATCACCGGCAAGCCCCAGCTTAAGGGCGCGCAGGTGATGGCAACTGATTTGCGCGCTTCGGTGTCGCTGGTCATCGCTGGTCTGGCGGCGAAGGGTGAAACGGTTGTGAACCGAATTTACCACCTCGACCGTGGGTTTGAGCGTCTCGAAGACAAGCTCAGCCGTTGCGGCGCAGAGATCGAGCGTCTGGCTGGCTAAGGCGCGACGCGCTTCGCTCATTATTGAAAAGCCCCGGACCTTGGTTCGGGGCTTTTTGTTTGGGCCTATCTCTCCGCTACCGCATGACGGGGCTTTTCCCGGTGATCGAGGAGGGGATGGGTATAGCGTTGGGCATGCCTACAGCGACTGCTCGAAGCGGAAGAGTTTTTCGGGATCAGTCGCGGTTTTGATGGCTTCAAGGCGTGGCAGGTTTTCGCCGTAATAGCGGGTCCGCCAATCGGATAGGCTTGGGTCAGGAAAATTCTGGAACGCGCCCTTAGTGTCAGCGCTTGTGACCACGCTATAGAGGTCGTCCTGCCAAGCGCAGGCGGCATCGACAATCGCAGGCTTTGTGGCGTCATCTTCCGACCAGCTCAGATTTGCTGTGCTGAGCCAGTGGCTGGTTCGATGAACAAAGGCCGTCGCGTCGCTGCGAACAGTGTTCACTTGGCCGCCCGTCTGGAAAAAGACCAGATTGCCCGAGGAACCGGTGCCGGGCCAGTGTGCCATTTTCTCAATGGCGCTCGCCAGAAACGCCCGGTCGGGTGAGCTCTGGTGGAAGGTCGAGCGCTCGCGGTAATAGGCGGGTTCGCCCTCCTCGGCGAGGAAATCCTGGGCCGCCCAATAGGCGTGTTCCTCGATCGCCTCGAAATCGGGTGTGCCGATCTCAAGCACCGGCTGCATCAGCTCCAGGAAGGCCTCCTTAGGCCCTGCAAACTGCCCGAGGAGCGTCAAAGGCACTTGTCGGCCACGGTTAGCCATAGTTTGGTTCAACGCGCCCAGCGAGACGCGCGTGCCGATGGTTGTTGGGGCCGCATCGAGCGTCTCGAAGAGCTTGGTGGCGACGTCCAGAACATTGTCGCGCCAGACCATGCGGAAGACCGTCAAGCTTTCATCGGCGGGGTGGGTCTGTAGCTGCCACTTGGTCATCACGCCAAAATTGCCGCCTGCGCCGCCGCGCACAGCCCAGAACAAATCGGCGTTCTCGGTTTGAGAGAGTTGTAGAACTTTGCCGTCGGAGGTGACGATTTCAGCGCCCACAACATGATCGCATCCCATGCCGAAGCGGCGCATGTTGAAACCAATGCCGCCGCCGAGCAGGAAACCGGAAACACCGACAGTGGGGCAGCGGCCGTGGGTGATGGTGCGCCCCGCTTCATCCAACGCAGCGTAAATGGCAGAATTGATCGCGCCCGCACCAATGGTGGCGACCCCGCTTGGTGGGTCAAAAGCAATATCGCCCATATCGGCCATGTCGATAATGAGGCCGGCACTTGTGGAGTAGCCAGCGTAGGAATGGCCGCCCCCTCGGATTGCGAAGGGCACCGCATTGTCGCGACACCACAGAACGACCTCCGCCACCATTTGAGCCGTTCGGCAATAGGCGACGGCTTGGGGCCTGACCGCTTCGAAACGAAGATTATTGGGCAGGGCCGCATTGGCAAAGGCTGAGTCGGTTGGGGAAACCAGCTGATCGCCGAGAAGCTTTTTCAATACCGCCCATTGATCTGCAGAAACCGCGCTGGGCTCAACGAAAAACACTTCCGCTTTGGCGGGGAGCAGGCCGAAGGCGGTGAGCGACGCCAAGCTGGTGGTGAGAAAAAGACGACGGGTCAGCATGTTCGGTCCAAATTTAGCAAATCAAAAGCTGTGCGCTTTTTTGCTCCAAAAATGCGCATTTGCACAGCGCCCATGCATTTCAACTGGCGTGCATGCGATTGCTCTTGGCCCGCCAACCTTGTAGATCGGTCCTGTCACGACCAAATGGGCTTTACTGACAAAGAACAAGGCCGCCCCATGACCGACCTCAAGCTGCTCGCGCTCGATAGCGAAGACCTCGAAGTTGTTTCCGCACATGTGCAGGACGCCGTTATTCGCGTTTCTGACATGGGCTATGCCAAGGGCGATAAGCGTTTCGCCCTGCTGATGAACCGTTTTGATTGGACCGCCGATCAACCGCGGAGCAAAGGCCTGCGCAAGCGCACGGGGATGCATTTCGAGCACGTGACCAACACTGCATTTGCGGGCTTTGATCCGGCCTCGCCTGAAGGCGTGGTGTCCTTGCTGGCCGTTACCTTCGAAGAGCAAAATGCGCCTGCGGGCATCGTTGAGCTGCGCTTTGCCGGTGGTGGCACTGTGCGCCTGACGGTCGATTGCCTTGAAGCGCGCTTGGCCGATCTTGGTGCTGCCTGGGCAGCGACTGCGCGCCCGGCCCACTCCCTAGACTAACGAAAGTTCACTATGCCCGTTCGCCTCGACAGCGCCGCGTCCGATTTTGAAGCCCAATTTGTGGCGCTCCTGTCGGGCAAGCGTGAAGCCAGCCAAGACGTCAACGATATCGTCGCCTCCATCATCGCTGATGTGCGCGACCGTGGTGACGCTGCGGTTGTTGAGCTGACCAATAAGTTTGATCGCGCCAATGTGACAGCGCAAACGCTGCGCTTTACCGCTGAGGAAATTGCTACCGCGTCAGCGCAGGTTCCGGAAAATGTGCGTGCGGCCCTGCAGACCGCGCATGACCGCATCAAGTCGCACCACGAAAAGCAAAAGCCGGTCGATCATCTCTATACCGATGATCTTGGGGTGACATTGGGCAGTCGTTGGACTGCGGTGGACGCTGTTGGCATTTATGTTCCGGGTGGTCTGGCCTCTTATCCATCCTCGGTTTTGATGAATGCCGTTCCGGCCAAGGTTGCGGGCGTCGAGCGCATCGCCATGGTCGTGCCAACGCCAAACGGCGAAGTGAACCCAGCGGTGCTCTGTGCTGCGCAAATTGCGGGCGTGACAGAGATCTACCGAGTTGGTGGGGCGCAGGCTGTTGCCGCGCTCGCCTACGGCACCGACACCATCGCGCGTGTCGACAAGGTGGTCGGCCCGGGCAATGCCTTTGTGGCGGCAGCCAAGCGCCAGGTTTTTGGCCAAGTCGGCATCGACATGATCGCCGGACCGTCCGAAGTGCTCGTCATCGCAGACAGTTCAGCGAACCCAGCTTGGGTCGCTGCCGATTTGATCGCGCAGGCTGAACATGGTGGTGGTGCACAGTCCATTCTGGTCACGACCGATGCGGCGCTCGCTGATGCGGTCGAAGCTGAAGTTTTGCGCCAAATCGCTATTCTGCCGAAGTCCGCGATTGCGGGCGAAGGCTGGGAAGAGTTTGGCGTGGTCATCACCGTGCCAAATCTGGACACTGCCATTGAGCTGGGCAATCGCATTGCTTCCGAGCACGTAGAGTTGGCGGTCAATGAGCCTGAGGCGCTGGTGGCCAAGATCCGCCACGCCGGCGCGATCTTCATGGGCCATCACACGCCAGAGGCCATTGGTGACTATGTTGGTGGCTCGAATCACGTTTTGCCAACAGCTCGTACGGCGCGCTTTGCCTCGGGGCTCGGCGTGCTGGACTTTGTGAAACGCACCTCGATTTTGGGCTGCACGCCCTCATCGCTGGCTGCATTGGCTGATGCTGCAGTGACCATTGCCGAGGTTGAAGGCCTCGCCGGGCATGGTCGCTCGATTTCTATACGGTTGAACCGTTGAGCATAAGCATGGGCACAGAGCCGGTGACCATAGACACCAATCGTCTGGTCACCGTCACGCTCGACCCTAACACCATCACCTCGATCAATCCTGACGAGGTGCATGAGTGGCGCATTGCCATTTATGATCTGCTTGAGGACAACACCTTCCGCCCGGCGCGCGTCGCGGCGGAAGGACCTTATGCGCTGCACGTCTCGATTATCGGCAATTCGATCGTTTTAGACGTCCGCGACCCAGAGAATTTTAAGCCCATTGCTGCCCATTATCTCTCGCTGACGCCGTTTCGCAGACTTATCCGCGACTATTTTCGCATCCGCGAAGCCTATTATGAGGCCATTCGTTCGGCGCAACCGTTCCAGATCGAGACTGTCGATATGGCGCGGCGCGGTCTGCACAATGAGGCAGCAGAGCTTTTAAGGACGCGGCTCGACAATAAGATCATCATCGATCTCAACACCGCGCGCCGCCTGTTTACGCTGATTTGCGCCGTGCAACCCTATGCCTCCCGCATTGACGAAGCGACCAGCGAACTGCCCACAGTGCTGTTTGTCTGCTCGATGAATTCAGTGCGCTCGCCGATCGCTGCAGCGCTTGCGCGCCAAGCCTTCCCAGGGCGAATAATTGCCCGTTCTGTGGGGGTTAACGGTGGTAAAGCCGACCAATTCGTCCATGAAGTCATGGAGGAAGTTGGTATTGATATGAGCGTTCATACACCCCATATTTTGGACGAACTGGTTGCCAACAAGTTCGACCTTGTTATCACACTGTCTGATGACGCCCCCGATGCTGTGGCCCGCAAGGGCCTTGAAGCAAAAGCGGTGGAGCACTGGCAGGTGGAAGACCCCTCCCTTGTAGAGGGAAGTCGCGCGCTCGTTTTGGATGCCTATCGAGGTTTGCGCGATCAATTGCGACGTCGTGTTCGCGAACGCTTGGAACCTTTGGTTTCCGGTGGTTCACAAAACAATTGAATTGAAGTAGGTTCCGCCCAAATTTGTGGCCCTGACGCGCCAATGTGTGGCAGCGGGGGCCTTCTCAGGAGAAAGTATGGCCAAGGAAGAAGTGCTCGAGTTTCCGGGCGTGGTCACCGAATTGTTACCCAACGCGACGTTCCGCGTGAAGCTAGAGAATGAGCATGAAATCATCGCTCATACTGCTGGCCGTATGCGTAAGAACCGTATTCGCGTTCTCGCAGGCGACAAGGTTCTTTGCGAAATGACGCCTTACGACCTGACCAAGGGTCGTATCACCTATCGCTTTAAGTAAGGCAAACCGTGGCCAGTCGTCCGGAACTCATTCTGGCGTCCGCATCGCCTCGTCGTTTGGCATTGCTCAACCAGGTCGGCATCGAGCCGGAACATCTGGTGCCAGCCCATGTCGATGAAACCCCTGAGAAGGGGGAGTTGCCGCGAAAGCTCGCACAACGTCTGGCAGACCTGAAAGCGATCACCGCACAGCACAAGGCTCGTATCGCCGGATATGGCGACACCGGCCTGGTGCTGGGCGCGGATACAGTGGTTGCTGTGGGGCGGCGCATTCTGCCAAAGGCAGAAACAATGGAAGAAGCTGCAGAATGCCTGCGGCTGCTTTCGGGGCGCGCCCACCGTGTTTACACCGGCATCACGCTGCTCACCCCATCAGGGGCGAAACGTCAGCGTCTGGTTGAGACACGCATTCGCTTCAAGCGTCTCTCGAATAAAGAGATGGAAGCCTATCTTGCTAGCGCCGAATGGCGGGGCAAGGCAGGGGGCTATGCTATTCAGGGGATTGCCGGGTCTTTCGTCGTCAAACTCGTCGGCTCCTATTCGGCCGTCGTGGGCCTGCCCTTGCACGAAACCACGCAGCTTCTGGCTGGCGATGGCTATCCCGTGCATTTTAACTGGCTCAACCAATCCAGCGTTTCTGGCGTCTAATGGCCGAGAAAGCTGAAGCTCTATGCCCTATCTGCGGTCGGGCCCCGGCCGCAGAAAAATTTAAGCCCTTTTGCTCGCGTCGCTGCGCGGACGTGGATCTCAACCGCTGGCTTTCTGGCGCCTATGTCATTCCGGCAAAGGATGACGAACCTTTCCCCGATTTCGACGCCGAAACTTAAGGCCGGACACACAACGGACCCTAAGCTGCAGCCCTATTGTGCCTAGCTCAATAACGTGACATTCACTGTCATGTTATTTGGGCTGGAGGCTGAAGTGAGATTGTCATACCGGGTGTTGTGTTTGTCTGTAGCGGGACTGCTGTCTGGCTTTGCCCTCTCGACGCCGGCTTTGGCGCAAGTGGCTCAGGTGGTCAGTGCAACCGATGCCGAACGTGTCGTTCAGCACGCGAAAGGCGAGACCACTATTCCCGTCGCCCCAGAGCGCATTGTCACCTTGCACAATGTCTTTGCTGAAGCGTTGATCTCCATGGGCCTGGCTCCGATTGGTTCGGTTGATCGCCCCTCCGGCATGCCATCGCAACTGGTCGACGGGCTAGCGGCCACTGAGACCGTGGGAAACCATTCCGAGCCCGACTTTGAGCGCGTGCTCAACCTCAATCCCGATCTGATTTTAGCGCAAGCCAAGCAGCAGGAGAGCAATTACGAGCGGCTCACCGGCATAGCACCGACTATTCTGCTGGATGAACCGGAAGCAGATTGGCGTGAATGGTATGTCGGGCTTGGGGATGCGCTTGGCCAGGCTGACGCGGTTAAATCGGCCATCGATGCGTACGAAGCCAAGGCCGCTGCAGCCAAGACGGAGCTGCAGGCCGCGCTGGGCGACCAGACCATTTTGCTACTGCGCGTGCGCGAAAAAGACATCCGCGTTTATGGCGGTGCGCGTCGGTCTGGCCCAGTTCTCTATCAAGACTTGGGTTTGACGGCGCATGAGAGTGTTCCAATGGCGGATGACCACGCCGAGGTCTCGCTCGAAAACCTCACCCAGCTCACGGCCGACTATATTTTCCTGATGGTCGAAGACGAGAACAAAATGTCCTCGATTGAAGAGATGGACCTTTGGAAGCGCTTGCCAGCCGTTGCGGCAGGGCATGTTTATGAAGTGAATATTGAACCCTGGAACCAGTCGGTCGGCCCGATCAGTTTCGGTGTGATCATCGACGACGTGCGCGCTGCGCTTCTCTAAACTTTTTATCCCTTGCGAAGTGATGCGTCCGCCTTTTCGGCGGGCGCTTTTTTTACGGCCATTACCCCGGTCTTGAGGCCCTTGCGTGGCTCTGATGGTGAAATGTGAACGGCAAATGCACGCTCATGCGCAACGAAGTCGCTAGAGGCCCGTTTCTCCCTAGTCGTTAACATGAGGGCTAAAAATGGGCATTCTCTGGACTATCATCATTGGCTTTATCGCCGGCGTGATCGCTAAGTTCATCGTTCCGGGCCGCAATGAGCCTTCGGGCTTCATCCTTACCACCATTCTCGGGATTATCGGCGCTTTCGTGGCGTCCTATCTCGGTCAAGCTGTCGGTTGGTACTCGGCCGGTGAAGGTGCAGGGCTGATCGGCGCGATCGTTGGTGCGATCATCATCCTTTTCGTCTGGGGTGCCATCGCGGGTCGTCGGGCCTAATCAAACACTAAGAGGAGTTTCATCATGTCAAACCGTGGTATGCCGTCTATTCTGGCGCTTCTAGGCATGGCAGCCGTCGCAGGCTTTCAGCATCGAGACAAACTTGGCCAAATCCTAGGGCAAGTTGGAGACCAGGTGGGCAATCGCACCGCGGGATCAGGGCAAGGTGTAAACTCCTCTGCCGCTGGTCAGGGCGGACTGATGGGTGGATTAAATGATCTGCTCGATACCTTCCGCAATTCAGGTCAGCGCGAACAGGCCGATTCTTGGATCACACCCGGCGTGCCCACACAGGGACTGTCGCGCGATCAGGTTGAACAGGCCATTGGCCGGGACAACCTTATGAATCTGTCGCGCGATACCGGGCTCGACTATGATGAGTTGCTCAATCGCCTTGCGCAAAACATTCCGGAAGCTGTCGATCGGGCAACCCCAGATGGCCGCTTCCCACAGAACGAGGACGAACTGCGTCAGCGGTTCTCGGGGCTCTAAGAAGCCTTGATCAGAGACAGTAAAAGGGCCGCCCTTGGGGCGGCCCTTTTCATATTGAAACATCGGTCGCCGGGCGACCGTCGATCATTGGATTAATCAGGAATGGCTGGGCAGGGTCTTGCCGTAGAGGCGGACCATGTTGGTGCCGCCTGGGCTTTGCCAATAAACGCGGCAGATGAGGTCTCTTTTGGCGCCGCTACGGAATAGGTGCATTCCCAAGGCTTCGCCAGCCGCCGCCTCCGGCGTCTGTGCGTCCAACTTGTGTTCGGTTTCCTTCTGCGCTGCGCGCAAATCGACAATACGAAACTGGGGCATGGTTTTCCTTCCATGACCCCAATGAATTTGGTTAACCGTAGGTTCCCTCACACTGTCGTGCTAACGCCTTGGCCGATCAATCCTTATCGCCGGTTATCGGAACACGGACGATAGCGCGCGTGCCAGGGTTATTGTCCTCAAAGCTTAGGGTTCCATCGAGGCGTTGGATCAACACCTGAACCATTTTCTGGCCAAATCCGGTACCTGAAACGGTGCCGTCGATACCCTTGCCTTTGTCTGAAACCGTAAGCTGAATAGTTTGGAGATGTTGCGACAGCGAAATACGGGCGGGGCCGGGCGCGCCGTTATAGGCGTATTTAGCCAAGTTCGTGATCAACTCGTTCAGCATCAGGCCAAGGGTGACAGCCTTGTCTGTGGGAATGAGCACAGGGGCGAGGTCAAGTTGAAGCGACTTGCGCCACTGGCCGTCCAGTGTGTCGAAAAGCTCGTGAACCAGCTCCTCAAGATAGCGCGAGAGATCGATGGTCTCGACGCTTTCGTCTTGATAGAGGCGTCGGTGCGCCAGCGACACCGCCATCAGACGGCGCTCCGCTTGCTGCAATTCGCGGCGCGCCTCATCGCTCGTCCCGCGCGACTGCATGCGCAAGAATGCCGCGACGATGGACAGGCTGTTTTGCACGCGATGGTTGACCTCTTTGAGGAGGAAATCCTTCTGCCGCATCAGGTTTTCGTTTTCCTGAACCGTCGCCGTAAGCTCACGATTTAACTGGCGGATGCGGCTGTTGTTGCGTGCATCGAGCAGCATACGCGCGACGCGTGACGCGGATTCAATTTCAGCAAGCGACCATTGGCGTGAGCGGCCACTGACGGTCTCGGACCATTCGTCGAATGAGGCGCGCGGCGTCAAAGGCGTGCTGGGGTCGCCAGTGCTGGATTTGTGCGGATTGCCCGCCCATTGCACCGTTTGCAGATGTTCGGCCCGGAACCACATGAGGATGGTCGGCACTTCAGTGGGCATGGTGACGCCGAGGAGACCGCTGGCAATGTTTTTATAAGCCTCGGCGGACGGCACGAGCACCGAGAGGTGATGGGTTGCGATTGGCTTGACCAGAGCGGGCGCACGAACAAATTCCGCCAGCTCGCGGATGCTCGCTTCGCTCGGCGAGGCTCCGACTTTATAAACCTCTGTGCCTTGCACAGCGGCAAAGCCATCGGCATCCAAGAGCGTGGCCAGATAGCTGCCGGATTTGGCGAAGAATTGCCCGAGGTGACATTCATCGCCGAGGCGAGAGAGAATTGCATCTTCCTGCGTGCGCAAGCGAATGCGTTGCTGGTAAAATTCGCCTTCTTCTCGCACCTTCAACAGCCGCGACAGGCTCGTTGCCAGCGCTTGGCTGGCCATGCGATTGGTCAGCGCGATGTTTCTAGGCGAATGGTGGTGGCAGGCGATGAGCCCCCACAACTGCCCGTCCTTGATAATGGACATGGAGGCTGATGCGCCCACCTCCATGTTTTTCAAGTATTGGATGTGAACAGGCGACACACTGCGCAGAGCGGAGTCCGAGAGGTCGATCGACTTGAGCTTGGAGCTGGCGCTGATAATCGGCTGGGGCTGGGAGTGCACATCGGCAATGACCCGTACCTTGTTCCGGACGTAGAGAGCCCGGGCCTGCTTGGGAATATCACTTGCCGGGAAATGATGGTTCATAAAGCTGGAGAAGCCGGGGGAGCGATACTCGCCCAAGACCTTTCCGGCATCACCTTCGACAAAGCGATAGACCATAACGCGGTCAAAGCCGGTGAGCCTGTGAAAGGCGAGGGCGGCTTCATTGGCGAGGTCTTCCAGCGTTCCCGCCCGTTCAAGCCGAGCCTCATGCGCGTGGAATTGTGCGAGGAAAGACGCATCAATGGGCCTTGCTTCCTCGCTATAGAGAAGCTCGACAACCAAATGTTCGTCACTGCGATAGCTGAGAACGTCGTAGGTGCGACCAGAGAAAACCACTGGGGCGCTGATATGGACGCCCTGCGCTGGGGTTTGATCTCTCAAGGTCTCCCAATTTAGATCCAGGATATCGGCAAGCTTTTGGCCCAGAACATGCTCATCGAGCGCGCCAGCGAAACCAACGAGCGTGCCGGAGGTCGGCTCAACGATAAACAGTGCGCCATTGCCTTGGATCGAGCCGGGAATGTGAATGGGCTCGAGATCACAGGCATTCAGATCGGACCTGTCAATGGATGTCATTGGCTGGGTCCCTATAGATATCAAACGCGTGCTCGAACACACGCTTGGCAGAGGCGATGGCCTGATGATGGAGGTGTTCAGGAAGGCTATCGAGAAGGGCGACGAAGTGAGGCCAACGCCTAGGCTCGCTTACTTGCTGCGCCAAGTGACGGGCGCCAAATTGGGCATCAAAACCTAGGGCGATGGCACGACGCAGCAATAGCTGCGCCCCGAGGGACGAGCCTTCCAGCACGTAAAGCGCTCCAACTTGTTCGGCGGTGTTTAAACGAATGGAATAAGAGCGAGGACAAGGGCGGCGCGTAACGCCTAAATCGTCAAGATCATCGCAAAGATACGGGCCCAGCTTTTGCGGGCTCCAGATGTCGAGTGAGTCTAGGGCAAACTCTAAAGAGAGCCTAAACCGGTAGGTGGCCGTTGCAAAGTGCCTATATTGCTCAATATTTGAAAATATTCCTGTGATGCTGTCGAGTTGACTATGAATGTCTTTGGTTTCTGCGCGCAGAACACTGCGCAATGAAAGTTCTCTCGTCAGTCTCAAAGCCCTCTCTCGACTTCAATTATTCGAGAAAGATTTATCATAAGGCACTGTAAAGACTATTCACTTTTCGGAAAGAACGTCTGCGATTGAGGATTTGATATTCTTGAACTGACGTGGTGTTGCAGATTTGTTGGCGCTGATGTGGCGCAATCGGCGGAAATAAAAGTCATAATTAATTGCTGTTATTAGAAATAATTGCATAAGTCTTGCAAGGGTGTGAGGCGTTATTTGATGGTTGATGCGCGCGCATAAAAAAAGCCCGGACGCTGGGGAGGGAAACCAGCATCCGGGCTTTGGTGTCGGCGGGGAGCGCATCGCGCGCATGGAGGGAGGAGAAACGCACGAGGCTAAGCTCAACCCGATCCGAACTGCGAGAGCAGCAACTGTCGTCGTCGCTCTCTTGATTGGAGAGATAGGTGCGCTTAGCAAAATTCCAAGCGCATACCAGCCATGTGCTCGGTGCTTATAGGAGGTTCGTGAGTAAAGCGCTCGCCGTGGCCACGATACCAAAGGCTGCTAAGCTCGCCGATGCAAACATAATATAGATGCGGTCAACGCGCGCGCGGTGGCGCGCATTGCGACGTGCTTCAGACAGCGCGGTGGCCGAAATTGGAGCGGGACTGTGTGACACCTTTTCCTCCTGGGATGGAGCAGCTGGCGGGCTGGCGATTGTCTCTGTTCTCGCCCGGATAAGGGAGCTTAGCTGCACCGGGTTATCTTCCGAACCAGAACTGATGAACGCG
The DNA here is from genome assembly GCF_016461625.1 of Devosia sp. MC532. Taxonomy (NCBI): domain Bacteria; kingdom Pseudomonadati; phylum Pseudomonadota; class Alphaproteobacteria; order Hyphomicrobiales; family Devosiaceae; genus Devosia; species Devosia sp. MC532. Next base: position 65,478 of record NZ_JAEMNZ010000014.1, read on the forward strand.
GTTAATTCGACTTAAATGCCGAGCGCTGTAATCTTGTATGGCAGATGTTGATTGGCCCGCGCGAACGTGGCACAAACGCCCTCATGACACACCCAGCCCATCTGCACCCCGATCGTCTCTTTCCGGCCTCAGAGCCCGCGCAATCGATTGCCCGGGACCTCTATCCGGCTGTGAAAGACCTCCCCATTGTCTCCCCGCACGGCCACACCGACCCGAGCTGGTTCGCCCAGAACGAGCGCTTTGCTTCGCCGACCGCTCTGTTTCTGACGCCGGACCATTATGTGCTGCGCATGCTCAAGAGCCGCGGCATCAGCTATGACGCGCTAGGTATTCCGCGCAAGGATGGCAAGCCGGTCGAGACCGACCAACGCAAGGCGTGGAAGCTGTTTGCGGAAAACTATTATTTGTTCGCAGGCACACCGTCCAAGACCTGGGTCGATCACTCGCTGCATGCTGTTTTCGGGATCACCGAGGAATTGTCCGGGGCGACAGCCGACGCGATCTTTGATCAGATCGAGGGCCAGCTGGGCTCACCAGAGCTGCGCCCGCGCGCCATTCTCGAACGCTTTTCGGTCGAGGTCATCGCGACCACCGAATTCGCACTCGATCCGCTTGTGCATCATCAGTCGATGTTGGCGCAGGGTCTCATTGGGCAGGTGCGCACCACCTATCGCCCAGACGATGTGACCGATCCAAGCCGCGCAGCGATTGCCGAAAACCTGCAAAAATTTGGTGAGATCACCGGCGAGAATATTACGAGCTGGGATGGCCTGATCAATGCGCATCGGGCGCGGCGTGAATACTTCCGCCGCTATGGTGCTGTGGCGACCGACCATGGCGTGCCAACCGCCAATACCGCCGATTTGCCCTTGGTCGAAAAGCAGGCGCTGCTCGACAAAATTCTGGCCAAGCGCCACGACGCGCAGGACGCAGAACTGTTCCGCGCCCAGATGATGACGGAAATGGCTCTGCTCTCGGTCGAAGACGGCATGGTGATGCAGATTCACGCGGGTTCGCGTCGCAATACCGATCCGCTGCTCTTTGACGAGCGCGGCACCGACCTTGGTGCCGACATCCCGGGGCCAACCGATTATGTTGGTGGATTGAAGGCCCTGTTGTCGCGCTGTGGCAACGAAAAGAATCTCCGTCTGTTGATGTTCGTTCTGGATGAAACCACCTATGCGCGGGAACTCGCGCCTATGGCAGGCTATTGGCCATCGCTGATGATTGGACCACCTTGGTGGTTCCACGACAGTCCGCAGGGCATTCGCCGTTATCTCGATCAGGTGGTGGAAAGCGCTGGCTTTTATAATTTGGCAGGCTTCAACGATGATACGCGCGCCTTGTTGTCGATCCCGGCGCGCCATGACGTTTGGCGGCGTGAGGTTTGCGGTTTCCTAGGCCGTTGGGTCGGCGAAAATCGCATCACCAAATCGACCGCCGAAGATCTGGCCAAGCACCTGAGCTATCAGGCTGCCAAGGACGCCTATAAAATTCGCTAAACAGGAAAATGATTTGGCGGGGCATGGCTCCGCCAAATCTCTAGGGCGTGCCGTACTTCAGCCCGCTTTTCGCGCCATTCCCGTCGTATCCTGCATCGGCATCTGCTCTAATGGCGTAATGATGAATCAGACACCTCTCGAAACGGCGCTCAATCGAGCCATGATCCGTTGGTCTTTGACGAAATCGGCGCTGGTCGCCGAGACCCAAAACGGCTGGGTTTTTAAGGTCGAGCAGAATGGTCGCGATATGGCGGCCCTCAAAATCATCAAGCCCCACGTCCGCGACCAAGAAGGGCGCGGCACCAGCCTCTTGGAATACTATTCCGGTGAAGGCGCGGTGACGGTTTTTGACGTCCACGAAGACGCCATCTTTATGGAATGGCTCGACGGGGGCACGCTTGGGATCCTTTCCCGTTCAGGGCGCGACGCGGAAGCCACCGAGGCTTTTGCTTCGACCGTCCAGAAGCTGCACATGCCACGCGCGGATTTCCCGAAGGGGCTCGCGCCGCTCCGGCAGAATTTCGACGCCTTGTTTGAAACCGATGTGCGGCAATGGCCCCATACGGCGCGCGATCTTTATGCGCGCTGCGCTGGCACGGCACTCGCGCTCTTTGATAAGCCGACCCGCGAAGTGCCGCTGCACGGCGATTTGCACCACGACAATATTATGCGCTCTGATCGGGGCTGGTTGGCGATTGACCCCAAGGGGCTATACGGCGACCCGCATTATGAAGTCGCCAATGCCTTCCGCAATCCGCACAATGCCATCAAAGTTGCAGCGAACGCCAAGCGCATCAGTGATATGGCGGATGTGTTTTCGGCAAAGTTGCAGCTCAACCGTAAGCGCATCCTAGGCTTTGCGGCTGTCCATTCGGGCCTTGCCGCCTGCTGGAATTTGCAGGCTGGAAACGCTATTCACGGGGACCTTGCTGTCTTGCCTCTGTTGCTCAGCGCTTACGATCAGGCCTAATTCATGACCCTTATTTCGCGCCGTTCCTTGCTTATTCTTGGCGCTGCGGGCCTCGTCTCTGCCTGTTCAACCACGATCCCGCCCCTTCCGGCCAAGGCGTCGAGCCAGCCTGAGGGGCTTTCGCGCGAGGAAATCGTTGCTACCATCAACGCCGTCCGTCGGGCGAATGGGGCAGGGGAGTGGACGTATAGCTCGGCCCTTGAGGCGGCAGCGCGTTCGCAAGCGCGGCTCATGGCACGCAAGGATACGTTGAGCCATGATCTGGGCGTAACCTTGCGAGAGCGTGTGACGGAAGCAGGTTACCAGCTGGCTGTCGGCGAAAATCTCGCCAAGGGATATAAAACCCTTCCCGACACAATTCAGGGGTGGCTCAATTCGAGCGGTCACCGCAAGACGCTGCTGTCGACGCGCTTTGTCGAGTTCGGTCTGGCGACGGCGCGGACCAATTCTGGAAAAATCTATTGGGCCTTGATCGCAGGGGGCCCATTTGAAGCCTGGCGGCAGTAAAGCCTAGCCGCGCGAAAACACCAGAACGGTTTCCTGATTGCCGTCACCGCCCGTAATCGGTGACAGAATCTTGGTTTGAAGCGCGAAGTTTTGCGCTTCGACAAAGGCGATGACCTCGCCCATGGCGCGGTCGGACGCCTCAAGATCGCTGACGATCCCGCCCTTACCGATAAAGTCCCGCCCGACCTCAAACTGGGGTTTGAAGAGAATGATCGCGTCCGCTTTTGGAGCGCAAAGGGACAACGGGGCTTCGAGCACTTTAGTGACCGAGACAAAACTGACGTCGGAAACGACAAGATCAATCGGCTCGACGATGCGGTCCCGATCGAGGTCGCGGGCATTGGTGCCCTCATAGCTGACAACGCGCGCATCGGCGCGGAGCAGGGGATGAAGTTGGTCGTGACCAACGTCGACCGCATAGACTTTGGCCGCGCCGCGCTTGACCAGAACCTGGGTGAACCCGCCGGTTGAGGAGCCGACGTCGAGACAGATTTTGCCCTCCGGCGAAATTTTGCCTTCGTCGAGCCCGGCAATCAGTTTGAGCGAAGCGCGCGAAACATAGTCCGCTGCCGGGTCATCGATGTCCAAAACATCATCGGCCCCCACCATCTGGTTGGGCTTTTTCGCCGGAGCGCCGTTCACTGAAACCGTGCCGCGCAAAATCGCATCGCGCGCACGAGCGCGGCTTGGCATCAAGCCACGCTCTTCAAGCGCAAGATCAAGCCGGATCCGGCTCACACCTTCACCGCACGCTGGATTTTGTTCTTCGCTGTCTCGGCATCTTCCCCGTAAGAAATGCTCGAGACAAACTTACCCTTATCGTCGATGATATAGGTCAGGGAGGTGTGGTTGACGGTGTAATACTCGCCTTCACCGACGATTTCCGAGAAGGCACCAAAGGCCTTCTTGATGCTCTCGGTGTCCTCAGCTGTGCCGGTCAGACCAATAACGCTTGGGTCAAAGCCTTCGACATAGTCCTTGACGATCTCAGCGGTGTCGCGCGCCGGATCAACCGAAACAAAGATGATACGCAGATCGTCTTGGGTAAGGCCCAGCTGCGCGCGCCATGCGGTTGTCTCGGCCAGAGTGACCGGGCAAACATCGGGGCAATGGGTATAGCCAAAGAACACGAGGCTCGGCGTACCCATCAGATCAAGATCGGTAAACTCGCCACCACGCGAGGATGTGAGCGAAAACGTATGACCTTCTTCCCCGATGGTCTGCTGGGGTGGGCGGAAGGCGTAAAGAGCCGTGGCTCCAATTGCCGCGACGGCAACCAGCACCCAAAGTGCGATGCGCACAATGCGCAAGGAGTTGTTTGAGGACATGTGTTTCGCCTTTCAGATAGCCAAAAGGTCACGCAGTGCTCGGCACTCGCATGACCTTGTGACCGTATAATAAGGAGGGCTGGTCAGCCCAAAATCAATTTGCGTCGAGCGGTTCGGTGCCTACGGCCTTGCCTTCACGCGACAGCGTGATCTTTTCGATCCGCGCTTCTGCTGTTTTCAGCAGGGTCTCGCAATGCGCTTTGAGCGCTTCGCCGCGTTCATAAATGGCAATGGATTCAGCCAAAGGCGCGCGTCCGCTTTCCAGCTTCTGCACGATCTGTTCGAGCTGCTCGAGTGCAGCTTCAAAGCTCAGCGATTTCACATCGTCATGTGCAGTGTCGGCCATGATAAATCCTGATCCTGTTTACCCGTTGAGTAGGGTCGCAACATGGGTGCTGACCCCACCGGAAAGTCCCTTGAGGTCATACCCACCTTCGAGGAGTGACACAATCCGATTGCCGCATCGACGTTCGGCAATGTCCATCAACTTGCCCGTTACCCAGCGAAAATCATCCTCTACCCATTCCAACTGGGCGAGCGGATCGAGAATATGCGCGTCAAACCCGGCAGAGAGAATGATCAGATCAGGCGCGAAATTGTCGAGCGCGGGCAGAATGATCTCATTATAGGCGGCGCGCATCTCCGCCCCAGCCGTTTTGGGTTTGAGCGCAGCGTTAAAGATATTGCCGACGCCATGTTCATCGGGCCGACCCGTGCCGGGAAAGAGCGGCATCTGATGGCTCGACGCATAAAAGACGCTCGGGTCGTCTTTAAATATGTCCTGGGTGCCATTGCCATGATGAACGTCAAAATCGACAATGGCGATACGTTCCGCGCCATACTTGCGCTGGGCTTCCCGTGCCGCAATGGCCGCAGTGTTGACGAGGCAAAAACCGCTGGTGTCCGCGATTTCAGCGTGATGACCGGGCGGTCGAATGGCGCAGAACGCATTGTCAACTTCGCCGAGCAAAACGCCACGCAGACCAGCCAGTGCGCCGCCAAGGCCCGTGGCCACAACGTCCAGACTGTTGCCGGAAATCACAGTGTCGCTGGTTAGAGAGCGAATGCCTTCGGCAGGGCGCGCGTCGCGGAGCGCTGGCAGATAATTGGCATCATGCACGAGTTCGGCCAGAAAGAGGTCGCCATAAGGCGCGTCTTGACGGACAAGAGCGTCAAACTCAGGTGCAGACAGGGCTTCAGCCACGGCGACCAGCCGAGCGGCGCATTCAGGATGCCCTTTGGGCGTCAGATGCTCTTCGTAATTTGTCTGGCTGACCAAAAGGGTCGTCACATTAGCTCCATGCCGATACTGGCCTGATCACGCATAATCTACGCCCAGCCTATTCCGCCGTATACATCAGGGTGATGGTTTGTCTTGACGGCAGGCGTGCCTATTGTCAAACACCCAAGCATGAACGCTCCAGATATCGAAACCATCCGGCAGGCGGGCGAAAGCCTGCGCGCAGGGCAGCTTGTCGCCTTTCCAACCGAGACCGTTTACGGGCTCGGTGCTGACGCGACCAATGCCGACGCGGTGCTTTCGATCTATGAAACCAAGGGCCGTCCGCGCTTCAATCCGCTGATTGTTCATTGCGCCGATCTGGCCATGGCCGAACGCTACGGCGTCTTTGGCCCATTGGCGCGCAAGCTGGCGCAGGCCTTTTGGCCGGGCCCACTCACTATCGTTGTGCCTTTGGTTGAAGGTCACGGCCTCGCGGATGTCACCACGGCAGGGCTCGATACTGTCGGCATTCGTGTGCCCGATCATTCGATCGCCAACGCCTTAATCCGCGCCGCTGACCGTCCACTCGCCGCGCCTTCGGCTAATCCATCCGGAAAATTGTCGCCGACGACGGCTCTGCAGGTCAGTGAAGGCTTTGCCGGCCGTGTTGCGGTTCTCGACGGCGGACCATGCACATCGGGCGTCGAGTCCACTATCGTGACCGTCGATGGCGACGCCATCGTCCAGCTCCGCGCCGGTGCGCTGGCGCGCGAAGAGATCGAAACCCTCACCGGAAAAACTGTTGTTTTGGCGGAAAAGGGCGCGAAAATCTCCGCGCCCGGCATGCTCCTGAGCCATTATGCCCCCAATGCCGCGATCCGCCTCAACGCAATCCCTAAAGAAGGTGAGGCTTATCTCGCGTTCGGCACCGCTGTCGCGCACCATGGTCCGACGCTCAATCTCTCGCCAAGCGGCGATTTGCGAGAAGCGGCGCGCAATCTCTTTGCCTATCTCCATCAGCTCGACAAAGCTGGCGCAAGTCTGATCGCTGTGGCGCCCATTCCGAGCACTGGCCTGGGCGAAGCGATCAATGATCGCCTGTCCCGCGCAGCGGCCCCGCGCGGCTAGCCTGCCTGAAAATCAGAGTGATCTTAGCGCTTTAGTGCGTCATATTGGGTTTCACTATTCGGAGCCCGACAATGTGCAGCACATGTTCAAGCGTTTCGCTTTCTCGCCGTCATCTGCTTATCGGCAGTCTTGCTTTAGCGGCAGCCACAGCTCTCTCGCAGAATGCCATTGCCCTTGATACGCATGGGGCACCCGCCATCGCCGTCTCACCAAAAGAAGCTTGGGACAGGTTGATGCTCGGCAATCAGCGGTTCCTCGACAATACCCGCCGCAATGTCGATTTTGCTGCCGCGCGTCCAACATTAGCGCTCGGCCAACACCCCTTCGCTGCAATCCTGACCTGCGCAGATTCGCGTGTTGTGCCTGAACTCGCCTTCGACCAAGCGCCAGGCGATCTCTTTGTCCCCCGCGTGGCAGGCAATTTTGCCGGGGACGACGAAATCGCCAGCCTCGAATACGCTGTGGCGTCACTCAATACGCGTCTCATCGTTGTTCTTGGACACTCAAGGTGTGGGGCGGTCGATGCGGCCCTCGCTGTCGCCCGCGACAATGCCGATCTGCCGGGCTCCCTTCCCAAGCTCATCGACAACATTGTGCCTGCTGCCAATAAAGCGCTCCTCTCCGGCGCGGATGACGTTCTTGCCGAAGCGGTCAACGAAAACATCCGCATGACTGTCTCCAACCTTATTACCCGAAGTGTGGTCATCGGCGCTGCGCATCGGGAGGGGAAACTAGCGGTCCTCGGCGCTCACTATGACCTAGCCTCGGGAGAGGTGACCCCAGTTTCTTGATTGCTTGTGACAACCCACAGGGCCTGGGGATATTTCACAGAATGAGAGCGGATAGCGCTAAGGCGCAGAAACTCTAGCAACTCAGTCGAGTTCTGCACATTGACCCTTGTTGCGAAACGTAAAACTGTCGTGATTTTGTCATGAGGGGGTTGCCAGCAAAACGGCCTGCCCCTATAACCCGGTCATCGCTGCAGAGCACAGCGCCTTCCGGCACTGAGTTCTAGCGGCACAGAAATCTGAAAGATCAGGCAGTTTGGCCGGTAACGGCGCGAAAAGCTTTGTCTCTAAGAACTCCGGAAGCTTTGCTTCCAAAATGACGTGTCCACCTTACGGTGATGGGTCAGCTCTTTGACATTGTGAAGATTGAAGAAAGAGAAACGTGGACGGCGAGGTTCTTGCGAACGGAAGCTGGGGTTTACTCCAGTGGAAGTTATACAAGACTTCGATGGGTGCACGTTTCTAGAGGTACACTCTTTTAGCGCTTTTTAGCGCAATTTGATGTGTGTCCTCGTCAAAACGCAAACGTGCATCTAGCGACAATAGTCATGATTAAACTTGAGAGTTTGATCCTGGCTCAGAACGAACGCTGGCGGCAGGCTTAACACATGCAAGT